>JAOQIN010000047.1 GCA_026134085.1 Candidatus Methanoxibalbensis ujae | reverse complement strand
AATGAGAAGCATATGCGAACCATTCGCATCCCTCTGGACGACCATCGTTCTTTGTTTTTATCCTCATGTTTCACCTCCTTTTAAATATCGAATCTTCGCTGTAAGGGACTTCCCGTTTTCCTTTTGGATTCCATCTTCTTCCAGATATCATCTTTATCTTCTTTATTAACTCCTGAAGGAATGCGAATTATAACCTTGTCGTTTTTCTCAAACTCAACAAACTCAATTTTCACAGCAGGTATTTTGCCTTCCCCCGCCATTTTATGGCAGTAAATTTCCCTATTTTTAAATATTTTGCGGTCTCCTTGCTGTGTTGCCTATAAATACGGATGTCTATGGAATGATTTATGAGGAAAGAGCGTTGGGGAAAGATGAGGATAAGCGAAACTGGAGAGAAATGAAAAACTCGTAGCTCGTGGTATATGGATTTCATTGTCTAATATTTAGAGAAGTTAAACAGAGGCTTAATTTATTTATCTGGGCTTATCAGCTTTGATGTGCCTGAACCACCATTTGCAGATGAGTAAAATCGCTATAAAAAAACCTTGCAGGACAGATTGTGGTTTACCTTTTTCCGGCGCGAAGCGAATCGTGGAGAGTGGATGAGACAACAGGTAATATACGGATGACCAAAGCAAGTTGTGTGCACAGATGATTTCAGAAAGAATTTAAGAACATGGCAGGGCCTGGAGAATGTTGAGGATGCGGGAGGAGAAGTTGTGCAGGCTCAGATGGGGCATACGACGCAAATGATAGTTAAGATCACGGCGATAAAAACAAGGAAAAATGAAGGACCGACGGCAGGGGAGGGTTCGAGAGCTATGAGGGTTTGCGTGATAGGTGCCGGAAAGCGATGGTGTGCGGAGAGGAGAGCACCTTCTCGGGGGTAAAGCGTGAATTTGGAAAATTTGCACGTGCTGCGATAATAAAGTATGATGTAACTCATCATTTTTCGCAAGTCCGGTCTGAATAAAAGAAGCAATCAGTAAATATGGCGAAGTTTAATTGTGCAACTTTTTCTTCTTTGAAAAACGGAAAATATCAGAAAGATTTTGGTTTATACCAAAATACCAAACAAACCCTTGAAGGTGTATCGGATAACTGATATTACGGCTGACAAACTGAAGCACATGCGAATCAAACCTTACAGCGGGATGTGAGAATTTGATATTTTTGAGAGGAAGATAGAAGCGATTGAGAAAGGAGGTTCAAGACGGGGAGTTTGATTGTGAAGTTTGATGGTGATTCTGACGATTACAAGTGGTAGTTCGAAGGGAAGGTGAAGAAGATATTATGCTAATCAGGCTGAATCAGAGGTTTGGCGTTTTTTGGAATCATGTGGGACTTCAACGGAGATGGCTTTATTGACAGTAATGAGCAGCAAGTTATGATAAGGCTGGAACATACACGGTCTCATTAAAAGTTCACGAGGTGGATGGAGATTCAGATACACAAAAACGGATAAAATTGATATTTTAAACATTCCAGACTCTTCATTCCATGTGACAGTTGAAGCTACAATATCAGTAACCGCTGATGATATTACTTTGATGATATTACTTTTAAAGAAAAAGGAGGGGGGGAGGGAACATAACCGCTCCATCCGCCACCGGTAATATGGAAAATGCTGCTGGAAACTTCGCCGAAACTGTGATGGTTCATAAAACAAAGCGGGAGCACAGGAACAGGCGTTGACCACTTACCACGGTGCAGGTGATACGGATTGTAAACATAAAGCCTGTAAGCACGGAGAGCTTGATATTGCTGTTGGCCACAGGCCCGGCTATGAGGCGAATCTTGGACTGGCTGCTGAACCGGGCATCATGATGGAAATAACGCCCATGATGAACCGGTGAAACACCGGTGAAACAGCAATATATAAAAGTTGCCATTTCCTGCGGAGGAGCATGTTTCGCTGAAGATTGACAGCGGAGGCGATATTTGTGTTTTTCGTCCTCAGGAGGAACAGAGCTTATCCACAGTTCACCTGAAATAGTTCACCTGAAATAGGAAAGTGCGCGCTCTTCCCTCTCGTATATCCTGCGCAGGGCATTTGAGAAGTCCTCGTAGCAGTGGAAGGAGCTTCTTCTTGAAGCTTTATGCTCGTAAACTCTCAGTGAACGCTCTACGCGCTCCATTGCAATCTCCATATTTATCCAGCGCATATCAACAACCTCCTCAGGCTTGAAATCCTCGAGATACACTGTGAAGTTTTCAAGTGCGCTCATCGCATCTTCACGGCGCATCCTCCTCTCAAGCATTCTGGCGATTATGCCGCCCGCGTGTATGAGCGATGTCCTGCGCCTTATCCCGAATCTGCTGTCCTCATTGAGCCATGGTGGTGTCACAATACCCGCATATGAGAAGTTCTGCGTCTTGAGAAAAACGCTGACGAATTCAGGCGAATGCTCGTTCAATTCCTCAAAGAACGCGATGACATCGTCCCTGCGCGGCATTCCCATCAGACCGAGTGTTTCAAGCAGCACGAGAACTTCCTCATATTCGCTGCTGAGTATGCGCCGTGCTCCGTCCGAATCCCTTTCTACAGCCTCATCGCTCATCGCTGACATATCTTCCCCTGCTTCTGATTTTTTTGATTTTTTAGATTTTTTTGATTTTTTGATTTTTTATCCGCTCCGATCCCTCCGCGCATCTCCTTCTGCGCATTCGCCCCTTCATGTTCAATCGCTCCCCCAGAACTCAGAAAACTCTCAGCATTTTCATAAGAAGCCTCGGAAATGAGCCCTTTAAGACGCATGAAGCTCCGCAGCCCCTGCGCGGTCACTTCAACAAGCGCATCAGGCACAAAATGCGCAATTCTCAAATTTGCACGCTGAATCGTTGTGATAAACCGGGACTGCTCAACCAGAAACATGCGCAGATCTCCATTGTAAAACTCATATATGTCGGCAAGATAGGCAAAATTATGACTTATAATACCAAGTTTTGAAGAGAATGATTGATAATAATCAAATTTAACGCATTCATTGGGTGTTGAGAATCTCATCTCGCGCTCTAATGGGTATATTAGAGCAGGATTTCTTGATCCATACCATGTTGTTGGGTCATAAGTTATGCTGAATGCATCAAATATTTCACTGTAAAAATACCTCTTCATCTCGCCGAATGCGGCGCACCACTCCACTCTCAATCGCTCTATTTCCTCTCTCAATCGCTCCATTGATCATTGATATAATTGATATGGTTTTTTGTTTTATTTCATATCTCGTCATGACTCCTCGTGACTCCTCGTGAGGAGCATCATCTTCACAAGCTCTTTCTTTCTGATAGCCGCTTCTGCAGCACTTTCAACAAGACGACGCATTTTCTCGTATTCCGTCTCAGTTACATTTTCGCCCACGACTTTTTTGAGAGGAGTGTAAGCGGACTCCCTGAACCTGGGCTCAAGCCTTCTGCGAGTTCCATCTGTGCTGCTCACGATCTCGGCACATGCATCTTCGCCGGCAGAAGATGACACGAAACCGACTTCTGAAATCCTGACGCCTGCACGCTCAACAACCCTGCGAACTTCCTCAGCCTCATTTTCGGGGCATATCACGAGAAGAGAATCAAGAGAAACTCCCAAATAATCAATTTTAAGTTTTTCAAGCATGTCAAGCACGCGTCTGTCGACCATTGACCTTATTTTTTCCTCATAAAATACGAGTTTGACCCCCGATACACTCGCGATCTCGTTTGCATCACCTCTTATTCCTCCATTTGTGATGTCCGTCATTGTGTGAATTTTTATTTCATTTTTTATGATTGCATCACATGCCTTCAGAAATTTTATGTTTAGAGTTTCACGCACCACATCGTATTCGCCGTTGTAGAGTGCTGCGGTTGATATTGTTCCGCCGCCCGCCCCTTCTGACATGAGAATTATGTCACCGGGCTTCGCAGCGCTTTTTGTGAATATCCGGGTGGCAACGCCAACCGCTCCGGCACAGCCTGTCATTCGTGTGCCTATGACCATGTCTCCGCCTATGCGCAGTGTCGATCCTGTTATCAGGGGGACGCCGACAGCCTCTGAAACGGCGGATATGCCGGCGATATGCTCAAATATCTTCGCAACATCAGCATCATCCGCCACATGAATGTCTGAGAAAAGCGCAAGAGGCCTGGCTCCCATAACATAGACATCTCTCAGCGCAGCTCTCGCCACATGAAAACCTGCGAGAAAAGGAAAATCGCTCAGCCGTGAGTGAATGCCGTCAACCGTCACAACAATGTATCTGCCATCTTCAATGCGAACAACGCCCGAATCGCTCATTGTTGATGAATCTGCCACAGCAGATGTCTTTCCTATGATATCCGCTATTTTCTGATGTGTGTGGAAATCACCCCTGCCTCTTGAGCCAACGCCGAATTCGCCCGCTCGCACGCCTGATTTCACAGATTTCAGCACGCTCTGCAGGTAATCGGAGTCAATGTCAGAGTCAATGCATCCTTCACTCGCGGGCAGCGTGCATTTTGCCTCCTCTATCACCGCCTTTGATATGCGAGCGGCGGATTCCTCGCTTATATCCTTTATCTCCATGATTCTGCGCGTCATCTCCGCCATTATCTGCGCTTCACTGACACCGCATTCAATCATCCGCTTTGCAAAGCCCTCAAGATCCATTTTTCATATACCATTGTTTCGTCTCTCCCCTCTTTTCCGTGCAGGCGGCGTCTCTGTTCTGTATCTGCGGCTCTTTATCCGCATGGCATCTAAGCGATTGCGAACAGGTTTTTCACCTGCGCACATATCTGTGTGCACTTGAAATGTCGCTGATCAAGTGCGCCTGTGGGGCATGTTGCTGCACAGGTTCCGCATCCCTTGCATAGAGCCTCGATAACCTTCACTCTTTTTTCATCAAGGAAAAGTGCGCCGTATGGGCATACATCAACACACAGCGAGCATCCTATGCACCGCTCATCAGACACTGCGGTTATGCCTTCAACCACAGCTCTTCCGGTTGAGAGCAATCTTGATGCCCTTGATGCTGCTCCACTTCCCTGAGAAACAGCGAAAGGAATGTCCTTTGGACCTGAGATGCAACCTGCAATGAAAACGCCATCTATCACCGTGTCAACGGGACCGAGTTTGGGATGTGCTTCCATAAGAAGGCCATCTGCCGCCCTCGGAATCTTGAGCATTTTTGATATGCGCTCCGTATCGGGATTCGGCACAACACCCGTTCCAAGGACAAGCAGATCAACCTCTATCTCCCTCACCACCCCTTTAAGCGTGTCTTCAACCCTCACAACAATATTTCCGTTTGGCTTCTCCCTCACTTCAGCAGGTCTTCCCCTTATAAACCTTATTCCGATCTCGCGGGCACGGTTATAGAACTCCTCATATCCTCTGAAAGGAGTGCGTATGTCCATGTAAAATATATAGCATGAGATCTCAGGTCGCTTTTCCTTGAGAAGGATTGCGTTTTTTATGTTGAACATGCAGCATATCCCTCCAGAACAGTGCTCATTTGTGTTTAAGTCTCTGCTGCCAACACAGTTTATGAATCCGAGCCTCATCGGCTCCCTGCAGTCAGATGGACGGATCACATGACCTTCCGTAGGACCTGCGGCGTTCAAAAGGCGCTCAAATTCCATTGTGGTGATGACATTGTCGTATATGCCGTATCCGTAATCGTGCCTCGGCTCCGGGTCATATGTTGCAAATCCCGTCGCAACGATTATGACTCCCACATTTAGCTCGGTGAAACGCTCCTCCTGCGTGAAGTCTATCGCTCCTCTCCCACATGCTTTTTCACATGCCTTGCACTTCTTCCCCTCGCTGCGAAGACAGTTATCCATGTCAATAACAGCTTTCAGAGGCACAGCCTGCGGAAAAGGAATGTATACCGCTCCTCGCGTTCCGAAGCCCTCGTCAAAGTCATAGGGAACTTCAACAGGACACACACTCGCACATTCACCACATCCGGTGCATCTGTCCTCATCTATGTAGCGAGGTTTGTGCCTGACTTTGACCTTGAAATTGCCAACATATCCTTCAACACTCTCAACCTCTGAATACGACATTATCTCAACATTCTTATTGCGAGCTACTTCCACCATTTTCGGGCCTAATATACATATTGAACAGTCGTTGGTCGGAAAAACCTTGTCAAAACGAGCCATGCGACCGCCTATTGAAGGCTCCTTCTCAACGAGATAAACCTTGAATCCCATATCCCCAATGTCCATCGCAGCCTGCATGCCAGCAACTCCGCCTCCTATGACGAGAGCTTCTCTCCTCACAGGCACCTCAGAATCGCTGAGAGGCTCAAGAATCCATGATCGCGCAACTCCCATCCTCACAAGGTCCTTCGCCTTTTCAGTCGCTTTCTCGGGCTCGTGCATGTGCGTCCAGCTGCACTGGTCTCGGATGTTCACAAACTCAAACAGATATTTGTTGACGCCCGCCTCCTCACAACACGCCCTGAATGTGGGCTCATGCGTCCTCGGAGTGCACGCCGCCACAACAACTCTGTTGAGATTGTGCTTTTTTATGTGCTCCTTTATGTCCTCCTGACCGGAATCAGAGCATGTATATGTGTTGACTGATGTGCATACAACACCAGGAAGCGTCTCCGCATACTTCGCAACCTCTTCACAATCCACAACACCACCTATGTTGACGCCACATCTGCACACAAACACTCCTATACGAACTTCCTCCTCCATTCTTCATCACTTCTTCATCCGCTCTCACGGGATCCCGCATCGCACTCGCTCCCGTCCTTCTGTGTTCTTTTTTAATCTTCAATCCCTTTTTTCTTTTTTACAGCGGAAAGCCCCTCGCGCTGTGAGGGAATGCCTGAACCTCTCATCTCACATCCAGCACTGAAGATATTATCGTTCTTCTCATCTGAGCTGATGAGGTTTTGTCTCATATCATTTTTCAATTTTTTATCTGTTAATTATTAATGCGCAAAATGCTCAGAAGTGTATGGGAACGGCATTGGTGCGGGAGGAGGGAGAGTATTTTTGAGCATGTGTGCAGCTTTTATCGTAAATTCCTGATTGCAAATCAGCTTCGGTTTTATATTGAGCGGTATTTTCCACGGGAAGGAATTTTCATGGAGATGGGTTCCGGGACCTGCGAATCCTCAGTTAAAATAGCGAAGAAGAACAGAACACTCGGTGCTTTGGATTTTTCCGCCACAGCTCTCGCAATAGCGAAGAAGAACGGCATAATGCACTTCTACATTCAGGCGGATATATTCAGACTTCCGTTTAAGGAGGAATCCATAGACGGCATATGGAATGTGGGAGTGATGGAGCACTTCACTGAAAAAGAGCTGCTTCAGATTTTGAAGGAGTTCAACAGGGTTCTGAGAGCTGGAGCACACTGCATTTTGCTCTGGCCATGGATAATCGCACCGAGTCATCTGCTCTTCAGCACCTATGAAAGAATCAGCAGAAAACTCGGCACACACATACAGGTTTTTCCGCCATCGCCATCTATGTTCAAGCATCGCAAACCTATAAAAGATGTGTTGAGAGAAGCAGGATTCGTGGATGTAAAATTTCATCCTCCATTTTTTGACCTCACACACTGGGTTGTCGTTGGGCGCAAAATCAGGTAAAAGAGAGATTAGGATAAAGAGATGGAGAGAGATGAGACATGATGGGATACAGGGGCTGGAAGGTGTGGATGAGCTATGACATGCATATCTCCCTTCTCGCGCTTCTATACATTTCCACCATTTGTGAAGTAGATCTGATGCATTTTTTCGCACTGATATCCTCACTTGGATTCTATTTTATGTATGGTTTTCTTGTAAATGACTTCTTTGATATGCCATTTGACAGCGCAACTGGCAAAATAAGAGCAGTTCATTATATATCAAGGAAAGCATTTATCATAATTATAATTGCGGTCTCCATTATATGTGCGCTTCACTTTTTCTATCTCCGAAATCCTCTTTTTATTGTTGTTTATGTTTCCTCATATCTGCTCGCCACCTTTTATTCTTCCCCTCCAGTAAGGTTCAAGGAAATGGGTTTCATCGGGATTGTCGTATGCGCACTCGTGGAAAAGGCGCTTCCCGTTCTCGCGATATTTTCCTTCTTCTCAATTTTCAGCGTGGAAACTGCAATATTCCTGGCAGCATCTTTCACGGTTCATATGTCTGAAATCATCACACATCAGATATACGACTACGAGTCCGACATGAGAACAGGAACCCGCACTTTTGCTGTTGTCTCAATTGAGAAGGCATTTAAAACATCGAAGATAATATATTTTCTCTCCGCTGCACTCATGTTTTTGCTCTGTGTTATTTTTTTGAGAATTCCATACACATATTTTCTGATGATAATGACATCCGCAGTTTATGTCATCCTTCACATTTTGATATCAAAAGGAAAATTGATAAGGGAGGAAAAAATATATCCGCTGTATCTCTCATGTATGCATTTTCTTGTGTTCAATGTATTTCCTGTCTTTCTTTCTCTTATTCTTTTTCTCAGAGATCCTTCATACATCTTTGTCACGCTGTTTGCGCTTTTCACCCAGTATTACACTTTCAAAAACATTTTTAACATTTTGAGATGGAGGGTGATATCACGAGGCGAACTGACGGACACATGATGAATGCTGACAGAGGCATTGAACTGACGCGTGGTTATGATGGGAGAATGGAGAGAGGAGATCTGAAAAATGTGCTCGTAATTCTGTGTCTTTTCACAGTTGCATTTCTGATAAGAGCGATAGATGTATCCAATATATGCATATATGGCGGAGATGAGCTGCTTTATTGGACAGACACTGAGAAGATATTGGCTGATAACTTTGCTCCCAGAGCGGATGTATTTGATTATATGACCCCTTTTTTACCATATGTGGGAGCAGCGGTCACATTGCTCTTTGAAGGCGACCTTAACACGCTGAGAATGATATCTGTTGTTTTTGGAAGTCTGAGCGTCCCCGTCATGTATTTATTGGGGAAGACGATGTATGACAGAAAGACAGGATTGTTGTCCGCTATGTTACTATGTCTTTCATCATATCACTGTCTGTTCAGTCGTATATATATGCTTGAAGCATTCACATTGTTTTTCATCATATCTTTCCTTTATTTTTTTCAGCTTAGTGAGAGGGCTTTGCAGATGAATGAGAGGAGGAAGAGCGAGATTTACGCGATTGTTGCGGGAGTGATGATGGGTCTGGCGTTTGATGCGAAATATCTTTCTTCCTTCCTCATCCTTTCAGTTCCTGCGTATCTTCTGTGGACGAGGCGTTTCAGGATGGGTGCCCTTCTGGAGAAGAGGATACTTATGCTTTTCCTCCTCGCATTTCTAACTGTTCTGCCGCTGCTCATATGTTTGTTCTACACAGGTGTTGGCTTTCATGGATTCTTATATTACAGTGTTGAGAGATATGAGAGGGGAGAGAGTCTGACCGGTGAGCGTCCCATAACATTCACACTTGATGAGCTGATACTGAGAGGCGGTGGTGAGATACTCAATGTATATACATGGGGTGCCGGCAGTGATATAATGGGTTCTTTTCTGACAGGGATTTTCAAAATCTCTGCAATTTTTCTCCTGATGTCGTCTTTTCTCCTTTACCTCTTCTATCTTGTTATCAGGGAGGTGAGAGGCTGTTTCCTTGTTATCCATCTCGCCATGTTGATCGCGATACTTCTCAATATAGGTAACAGTCGTCATTATCTGATATACACTTTTCCCTTTGTGTTTGTGATGTTCTCGCATTTCGTCGTGAGATTCTCATCGGATTTGATCATGAGAACGAGAGGATATCGTGGTGTTCTGGGGATATCAGCTGTCGTGTTTATGGGGATTGTGATGCTTTTCTACGCTTTCACAACTGCGACAGCTCATAAATGGGACAAAGGAGGATACAATCCATGGCTGGAGGATGCTGTCAGATATGTTGAGACTGACATCATGCGGAACGGCTATGATCGGGATGATATAATGATAGGAACAGTTATGGTGACAAATAAAATGGTGGATTATCAGTTGTATTTGGACGGATTCAACATATCAACATGCAATCTGCTCAAGCGTGCTCCGAAATACTCGGGTGAATATGCCATAATAGACATTGAAAAAGTTGAGATTTTAAAGCCAGCTTACATCATAGTGAGCGAGCCGTTCTACGAAGCATACTTCAAGGAAACAGTCAAGATTGATATATTTGAGGATTATGATATCGTTTTTCACTCAGAAAACTACCCGCATGGAAGTTTTGTTTTGAAGCGGAAGCATGTTGAACCCGAGAAGAAACTGGAAAGTGAGGACAGGGGTATGATTTCCGGGGAGGTTTTCAGGATAAGCATGCCCGGTTTTATGAAAGTTGGAGAAAGATACACGGCATTGCTTGAAATCAGGAACACAGGAGACTCGCGTGCCAACTTCCCCATATTCGTTGATCACAACCGTTACATAATATTTGTGGAACCGGATTGGTGCAATGTGACGCTTGATAAGGGCTCATCCGCTGTGATAAAATTCAAAATTGTTCCTATGTGCAGGTATGACGGCAAACTTCCTGTGACAGTCAATCTCTATTTCAGATCTGATGAGAACCCCATGTCAGTGAAAAAGGTTGATGCTGTCACTGTTTATATATATCGCATCAAATAAGCTGCTTCATCTTTTCTTCATCTTCATCACCTTCACGCGGCACATCATTATCACAAAACGGAAAAATGAGCGTGCGAAATCGGTGAAGGATGCTGCTGTATCCGCTTGCAATACGCAATTTGGCCGCCCCATGCATATTATACAGAATGAACAGCCATTTGCTGAGCGTTTTATATTGCCCATGGGACAGATTCTGTTGCAGAGGTCACAGCCGTTGCATCTCTCATAATCCACGCTTATCGGATTTTTTCTTCCTCTTCCAAGCGCCACGCATGAATCTTTGCTCACTTTGATAGCATCTGTCGGGCAGCATTCAACGCACGCAAAGCACTTCATAAACAGAAATTCATGAACAAACTAATAAATGCCTGAGAAGAGGGCTGATGTTGTGGTGATAGGTGCGGGACCTGCTGGCTCCACAGCGGCGAGGGTTATTGCAAAGCGCGGATTCATCGTCATGCTTGTGGAGAAGGAGAACAATCCGGGGGCGGCAAGCGTCTGTGCGGGAGGCATACCGATGAAAACATTCAGAGAAACTGGTTTGAGCACCGATGTAATTGAGAAATTCATTCCAGAAGGTGCATATTACTATCCATGGGGAGAACAGCATCTGAAACTCAACCATATTTCTGTATGCAGAAATTTGTTTGACAGGAAATTGGCAGAAAAAGCCACAGAAGAAGGTGCTGAATTGCGCTCCGGTATGCTTGTTGAGGATGTTCGTGTGAAAAATGACAGAGTTGTGATTTCAGCGAGGGAAAAAATTGAATCAGAGCTTGTTGTGTTTGCTGACGGTCCAAACACACTTGCATACAGAAAATTCGGCATCGGATTCAAACCCAGGGCAGATACAACATATGTATCCGTGGCATGCGAGATTGAATGGCGGGAAAATTCACTGAATTGCTTTGAATTTCATTATAATCATGCAATTTCACAGTGGGGATATGGCTGGATATTTCCAAAAAGAAATACTGTGAATGTGGGTGTGGGATGTTTATACAGCAAACTTTCAAAAAATATCATTGAGTTGCTGCACTATATGCTCAACAAATATCCTCCGACAGCCAGAAAGCTCAGTGGCAGGCGCATGTTATGGACGGGTTCTGCATTAATACCTGCAGCTCCTGCTGAGCGCATTTTCGGCGAGCGTATGCTGGTTGTGGGTGATGCTGCGGGAATGGTGGACCCCGTGAGTGGGGGCGGGATTGAGCATGCGATAAATGCGGGGAGACTCGCTGGAGATGTGTGCGTCAATGCGCTGGAGGAAGGGGACTTCTCCCTCTCTTCTCTGGCTGTCTATCAGAATTTATGGCGTAAAACGGAGGATCATGCTCATATAGATCTGAATCATTCACTGTCCAGCATGTTTCTGTATCTCAGCAAGTTTGACAGGAATGCATATATAAAGATGGCTTTTGCAGTCAACAGCGGCATTATAAGGAATTTGATGACAATGGTGAGATTGTTCATGATGAAATGACGGATCATCTGAATGAAGGAGTGTGAATTTGAAATTGGAAATAAGTGAAAAATAATTCCATCTGAACGTAACCTATATGACATATTTGAGGAAGAATTGATAACCTCTGTGGCTTTTCAGGGTGGCTGCGGTGAAGAGGCTGCGGATGGACAGAAGGGTTTTTGTAGTGATATTGGTGGCTGCACTGCTCGCGGCGTTGTTTTTTTATCAGAACACACTTCATGAGAAGGAAAAGCAGAGGTTACTTCAGCGTTTTTCGGATTTCAAGCAGTTGTGCTATGAGAAAAAAGCGCAGGGATATGATGTGAATAAGGCTGAGATCTTTGCTAGAGCAGCTCTGAGGGCATTTTCAAAGAATAATTATGAGTTCGCGGACAGTCTGCTTGACAATGCATTTGAAGCCTTGGAAAGAGCGGAGAAAACTGTCATGCGGGTGATGGGTGCAGGAACAAATCTATCAAGTGTCAAAGTGGCGGTTATGTATCGCCGTGTGACAGATGGCGCGGTGATAAACAGAAGTCTGGAAGATGTTATCGGAATCCTCCGCGATCTGAATGCAGATTTCATATTTCAGGGCTGGATGAGATACGAACCCTGTCCCGAACACTGCGAGGATCTGCCTCCTGATAAGCAAGAAGCATGCGAGTTGAAGGGATACAGCTACGAACATCTCAGAAATGCGGTTTCCTCCATTAAAAGTGAGATGCCTGATGTCATTTTTGGAGGAGGGCAAGCGCTTGAATTTCTGAATCCTGAATGTTGGAATCCCATAACAGGCGAGAAATTTGGACGAGAAGACACATGGAAAATGGCTTTAGACCCTATGAAATGGGGAATTGACATATCAAAAGAGGAGTTTCAGAGGCAATGGGCTATAAAAATGGGATGGACTTCTCCTCATGATAGATATAATCCTGAGGAAGAAATGCCTTTTTATTTCCCGGACATCACAAATCCTGATTTTCAGGACCTTTTCCTGAGCTGGGCATACAAGCAAATAGATTGTGGTGTTGATGCTTACTGGATAGATATGCTCTTTCGCCAGGCAAGAGAGATGAGATCAATCACAGGTGATGAGAATCACACTGCTGTGCGCGAATCCTATGATGCGGCATCGCAGCTCGTTCATAAGATTCATCAATATGGGCTTTCAAAGGGGAAATATGTTTATGTGATGACATGGCCAGAAGCAGCCACATTTTCATTTAAGCAGCCAGACTTGGATGCTGTCATCGTGACTTTCTCAGCTGAGGAGGTCCGTTCAATGGATATAGATGAGGAAAGATGGGATGAGATGATATCTGATATCCGCGAGAAAATGGGAGACATTCCCATATTTGCAATATTTGATTTTGGACTTGACAACTCTCCTCTTTATGTGCTCAGTCAGGAAATGGACAGTGAAGATGTGAAGGATTTTCTCAAAATGGCTGATGAGTTCCTTCAGGACAGAGGAGTGACATTGATATATCCTGTTCACGGCGGAAACATGGGGGTCAAGCAGGTGAAAGTGCTTTCTTACGGTAAATTCAACTGGTATGACGCAATGGCACCTGAATTTCAGACATATGATGTTATAAAAGAGCTTGCGCTGAGCAAGCACGGGTAACTACGGGGAAATCATGATCAGGCACCCCCAACCATCACAGATCTGTTCTGCCATGTGTGTTATTTAGATCCATCCTTTCAGGTGAAGTCTTGGGGTATTTAAATTGTTGCTGCCATTCCCGCCTTTTCAAGTTTTCAAGGATAGAAAAGGTGAGATTTATATATGGTGTATGAAGGCGAAGCAGGGGCACTGGATAACGGCGGCAGCATTTTGTATGATGCACTACAGGAGGCCTGTCAGGCCTTGCGGAATGA
>JAOQIN010000046.1 GCA_026134085.1 Candidatus Methanoxibalbensis ujae | reverse complement strand
GCATGTGCGGGGGTGGAGGAGTCGGGAGAAAGATTATGCAGTTTGGACTGCAACGCGGATGGGATTGCTTCGCTGAATATAGCTCCAAGAGGACACACATAAATCAGACATATCAATGTCAAGGTTGCTCATGTCCAAAATGCAAACTGCACAGAGCAGAATTTAATCCTCACCATAATCTGTCAGAAGTAATATGAGAAACTTTGTGTATTTGAAGAGGTCATCACGCTTTATGTTCTCGTTGGCTCCGTGAGCATTGCTATCAACCGCATCTCCGACGCCGAACACACATGCATGCTGCCCTGTTCGCTCAACTGCATATCCGACATCAAGGCTGCCATGGACACCACATGCATCTTTCTCAACGCCGAACGCTGCGGAAGCAGCCTGCCTGACACGAGAAACCCATTCTGAGGAAGGATCTGTGAACAGGGGAGGATATCCGTGCTTCACTTTCCATTCCAATCTGATGCCTTCTTCCTCTGCGGATTTGAATATCTCCTCAAACTCATTCATGACATCCCTTATGTCTTCTTCGGGCGTGTATCTCCTGTCGCCGCGGAGTGTGCAGCTCGGCGGTATTATGTTTTCTTTCACGCCGCCATGAATCATTGTTATGTTCAGCACAGGCTTGACATGCTCGCATCCTGTGAGAGCTGCAATCTCAGGCATGCATTTCACGCTGGATTCTCTGCTCTCAACCCGCTTCTTCAGCTCTTTTAAGAGCTCGTAGAGGACAACTGCTTTATCTATAGCGTTTTCCCCGAGATAAGGAAGGGAGCTGTGGCACGACCTTCCGAAAACAGTGGCTTCCCATGTAAGTATGCCGTTAGTCGCGATGCAGACGCCGTCGTTCTCTCCGTCCATGCACAGCATATACTCACCTTCAAGCAGACCTTCATCCGCAAAGTAGCACAATCCCGAATAAGGACCGATCTCCTCATCTGTTGTGAGCGCAACACACAGATCATACCTGCACTCCAGACATTCCTCATTTATGACATCAAGCGCGGTGAGGAGCGCTGCAACTCCTCCTTTCGCATCCGCCGTTCCCCTGCCGTATATTCGGTCGCCTCGCACTACAACATCAAAGGGAGGCGTCTCCCATCCCTCACCTGCTGGGACAACATCAAGATGCGTGTATATTGTCAGACCCTCCTTCGCGCCGTGATGTTTTGTTGCTATCAGGTTAGCCCGCTCGCCTGAAAGGCTGTCCTGCTTCTGCTTTTCCTCGTATATCTCCTCAGGAATGTCAACACGCCTCGCATTGAATCCAAGATTTTCAAATTTTTCAACCAGAATGTCAACAATCTTTCCGTAGTTCTCACCTGGCGGCACATATGTCGGAATGCTCACGAGCTCACGCAAACACTCCAGCATATGACGCTCTCGCCCCTTCAACATATCATCTATGGAAATTCCCGCTGGCATCGCAAAACCGTTTTTGACACATATTTATATATGCTATGCGCCTGATTTGCTCCCAATTTGGGTCCCAAACCTTTTAATAATAAAGTGCACCATCTCATTATATATGGACAAGAGGGACATTGCGATATCTGTGTTGAGCATCCTTCTCATACTGACAGTTGCATCTTCCTTCATCACTTATCATTATCAGCAGTGCATAATAAAGCATCTGCTCGCATCAAACGCTGATTCCTCTCAGCTTCAACATACCTCAACAACAGGCACAGGCACAGGCACACAACCCCATATCAGTGCGGAGCATATCGCAACCGCTAACATAGTGGCTGTGAGAAGCGACACGGGGAAAGGGGTCCTGGGCAAGGTCAGGGTTGAGGTCAAAGAGGGAAGTGGCAGGGTTCTTGTCAGCACTAACCCATTCATTGAGCCAGATACACAAGAATCCGCGCGGACAGCTGTCGAAGTTGCTGCCAGTTACACGCATTCTGATATGAGTTCATATGATTTTATAATCTCTTTTGATATAAACGGAACACTCATAGGAGGTCCTTCGGCAGGTGCTGCAATAACCGCTGCGACAATTGCCGCGCTTGATGGCAGAAAAGTGCGTGAAGATGTCGCAATCACAGGCACAATTGAGAGAGATGGCAGTATCGGACGCATCGGCGCGGTCTATGAAAAAGCGCTTGCCGCCGAACGGAACGGAATGTCATTGTTTCTCGTTCCCGATGGTCAGAGCGAAGTCGTGTTCTGGGAGCGAAAAGAAGTTGAAAGGCATATCGGTCCATTCACATTCATCAATGTGTATTACGAGCCGCGGAGAATAGACCTCAAAGAATATATGAAAGGAAAAATGGATGTGAAAGAGGTCTCAACAATTTACGATGTCGTGAAATATATGATTGTATAGATGTCAAGTCAAGATCAATCAGATCAATCGCCAAGATCAATCACACACGCCAAGAGCCGCTTAGAGATCAGAGAGTGCATTTCTGACAGCACGCTCCATAACATCCTTAGGCGGTTCAACGCCTGTCCATATCTCAAACGCGGCAGCTCCCTGATAAACAAGCATTTTAACGCCATCTATTGTCATTTTCACATCTGCCTTCTTCGCCTCTCTGAGTAATCTCGTCTCCACTGGATTATACACGATGTCAAAGACGATGAGATCATGATGCATCATTTCTGCTGTGACAAGTGTGTTTTCCACATATGGATACATGCCGACGGAAGTTGCATTTATCAGTATTTCGGCATCTTTTATGTGCTCCTTCAGGTTTTCAAGATCTGTCCAAGATGCGTTGAGTTTTGATGCGATTTCAGCAGCCCTCTCAGCAGTTCTGTTTGCGATCTTCACGAATGCGCCTGCACTCGCGAGGTAAAATGCGATAGCCTTTGCAGCACCACCAGCGCCCAATATCAGCACATGCTTCTCTCTTATATCTCCGACAGCTTCCTCAAGCACTTTGAGAGCGGCGATACCATCTGTGTTGTGACCAAAGGGAACGCCTTTTTTGAAACTTATCGTGTTAATCGCACCTATTTTCCTCGCAATTTCGTCAGCACTGACATAAGACAGCGCAATCTCCTTCAACGGAATCGTCACATTCAGACCACTGAATCCGAGACTCCAGGCTCCTCTTATCGCATCTCTCGTGTATTCAGGAGGGACCCTGAACGCGAGATATATGGCATCCATGTTGAGCGCTTCAAACGCAGCATTGTGCATCACAGGAGACAGACTGTGCTCCACCGGGTCACCTATGACCCCATACACCTCCTTCATTTCACTTCTATTTTTCTTCTCTTTCTTTTTGCTCATAACTGTTCTTCAGTTCACTGTTCCTCAGTTGCTCGTATTGCGCTCCGCCCCTCCGCTGACTTCCTCCTCACCGTCCTGCCGTTCTCTCTCTTTCATCTTGAGCAAACTGGGCCCGCCCGCACCACCCACCACACCACAACAACCCTCATTTCATTCTACTCTCATTTCTTTCGTTTTCGGTCAATCATCCGATTATTTAAATTTATTTCAATAAATAATGCGAGATGGCGAGAATAAGCATAATAGGCGCTGGATGGGTCGGCACTGCTGTCGGACGTGGTTTCATTGAAATAGGACATGAAGTGATTTTTCATGATATTGTGGATAAGGACCTGCCCAATTTCACGAAGGACATAGGTTATGCTGTGAAGAACACTGATGTATCGTTTATATGTGTTCCAACACCCACGGACGAGAGGGGGATCGACCTGAGCTATGTTGAAGAGGTTTCAAAAAACATAGGGAGAGTGCTTTCGGAGAAGGAGGACTATCATGTGGTTGCTGTGAAGAGCACAGTCGTTCCCGGCACAACAGAGAATGTGGTGATTCCCATAATTGAGAAGTTCTCAGGTAAAAAAGCTGGGGAATTCGGTGTCTGCATGAATCCCGAATTTCTGACAGAGATAGAGCATTCCTGGACGGATAATGAAAGCTACAAGAAGGACTTCTTCACAGAGGACAGAATAGTCATAGGAGAATACGACAGTAAATCGGGAGATACGCTTGAAGATATATACAAACCGCTTAAAAAGCCAATATTCAGAACTGATCTGAAGACGGCAGAGATGATAAAATATGCATCAAACTGTATGCTCGCGACGAAAATATCCTATTGGAACGAGATATTCATGATATGTAGGGAAATAGGTGTGGACTCGCAGAAGGTTGCGGACATCGTTGCACTTGACCCGAGAATAGGCAGATACGGAACGATACACGGGATGGCTTTTGGCGGTAAATGTCTTCCCAAGGACCTGAAGGCATTTATATCATTTGCTGAGAGATACAGGGAGGTCAAGCTGTTGAAAGCGGTTGATGAGATAAACGAGGAGATGAAGAGGAAATACGGCGTGAGGGAATAGGTGGTAGCAAAAGGTAACAAAAAAACAAAAACATGCAGGGTGAATTTGATGAGGGTGAGGAAAGCGATAATACCTGCTGCTGGTATGGGGACGAGGATGCTGCCCATCACAAGGGCGCAGCCTAAGGAGATGGTGCCTGTTGTGCACAAGCCAGTCATACAGTATGTTGTTGAGGAGGCATATTATTCAGGCATAAGGGATATTCTGATAATCACAGGCAGGGGAAAGCGGGCGATTGAGGACCATTTTGACCGTTCAGTGCATTCAAAGGCTGAGAAATACAGTGAGGAGCTCGACAGGATTTTGGATGAAGTCAACATATTTTTTGTGAGGCAGAAGGAGCAGAGGGGCCTGGGTGATGCTGTCAGATACGGTGAATCCTTTGTTGATGAGGAGCCTTTCGCATTGCTTCTCGGGGACACGATAACATTGCCTCCATGCACAAGAGAACTCATAGATATCCATCAGAAATACAAGACATCAATTGTGGCTGTTGAGGAAGTTCCCGCGGATAAGGTGAGCATGTATGGCATTGTGAAGGTTAGGGAGCTTGATGAGGGTGTTCATCTGATAGATGACCTCGTTGAGAAGCCTTCTGTGGAAGAAGCACCTTCTAATCTCGCCATTCTTGGCAGATATATACTCAATCCGGAGATATTTGAGTGCATCAGAAATACAAAACCGGGAAGAAAGAACGAGATCCAGCTGACAGATGCGATGAGAATACTCAACACAAGGGAGAGGATGCATGCATATGTGTTCAGAGGCAGAAGATTTGACATAGGTAATAAAATGGACTGGCTGAAGGCGAACATTGAGCTTGCGGTTGAGGATGAGGAACTCGGTGATGGCATCAGAGAATTCATAGAGGAGGTGATGAAGAGATAATTGACGAAATTGTAGAGGGGGACATAAAACAGATAATCAAAAATCTCGGTGAGATAAGCTTTGAGGACATGACTGTCATTGTGACAGGAGGTGCTGGCTTTCTCGGCTCGTATATATGTGATGTGCTCGTTGAGCAAAATGCGAATGTGATATGCATTGACAACTATGCGAGCGGAACTGAGAGCAATATTTCACACCTTTTTGACGCTGAAAACTTCAGATTTGTCAGGCATGACATTGCTCAGCCCATATTTTTCGATGAGAACATAGATGTTGTGATGCATCTGGCGAGCAGAGCTTCGCCTCTGGAGTTTTATGACTATCCAATACAGATATTCAAGGCAAACACACTCGGCACATGGATAGCACTGGGAATTGCAAAGAGGCATGGAGCGCGGTTTTTGTTCGCATCCACGAGTGAGGTATATGGAAGTGCTGAAGTTGTTCCGACACCTGAGACATACAACGGAAATGTCAACCCTGTCGGTGTAAGAGGGTGCTACGATGAGTCAAAGAGGGCTGGCGAAGCCATCTGCATCGCTTACAAGAGGCAACACAACATTGATGTGAGGATTGCAAGAATATTCAACACATATGGACCGAGAATGAGGGCTGAAGGTGTGTATGGCAGAGTTGTTCCACGCTTCATTTATCAGGCTTTGAGAAATGAACAACTTACAATATTCGGTGATGGAAAGCAAACGAGGAGCTTCTGCTATGTGACAGATCAGATAGAGGGGTTGCTGCGCCTCGCCTGGTTTGATGGTGCGAGTGGGGAAGTTGTCAACATCGGATATCCTGAGGAGACGACAATTTTGGAGCTTGCTGAAATGATAATTGAAATAACAGGTTCTGAATCCAATATGAGCTTCCATCCACAGCCTGAGGACGATCCGAGGAGGAGATGCCCTCTCATAGATAAAGCAAAAAATCTACTCAAATGGAAGCCTGAGATGGGATTGAGAGAGGGATTGAGAAGAACTGCAGAGTGGTGGAGAGCGGGCACAGCATGACCTCCATCGCTCAATGCATCCTTGCACCTCAAACACGAGCATTGCAATGCCAAACAGCATCAGCGCATGGCTGCTGAGCACTTTGCTGTGAGCAGGAGAGTCGATTTTTTTGTTGTCTGGTATGTGTGTATGTGTATGGGTCATTATGATCCTTCAGCACCTGATGTTCCTGTGCTGCACACTGGCGAGTTTGTATTAACGCATGTTTTGAAGGTGGCGGAGAGCTTGGCGAGAAGGGGTTGTGAAGTTTTCATAATTTCAAGAAGAATGAGAGGACAACGCAAATATGAACGAATTTCAGAGCGAATAGTGACAGGGAGAATCTATCGTGGATGATTTTTCCAATAGAGCCTGGAAAGAGAGGAAGTAGAAATATTGGAAAGAAAAAGCAGTTATTTTTTGAGAACATCTATAAGAGACAAAGAAGGGTTGGAAGATGAGAATTCAAATAATTGCACATAACACTGAAAAAGAGCCGGCAGTCAAAATGAGATGGCACTGGCTTCCGCTTTACTTTGAGGAGAAGGGGCACGAAATAGATCACATACTGAAACAGGAATGGAAATATTTTTACTTCAGATACTTGAAATTCAAGCCAGATGTATTGATCTCCGTAGGACCGATAGCATTTATACCCTCTGTATTGAAGAAATTGAGATTTGTAAGGGCGATACATGTTCACGATTGGACGGATGACAATGTTGACATAAACGGGAAAGAGCATGGAATAACAAAGATGGCGTTGTATGAATACTTCACGGTTGAAAATGCAGATTATATAACGACGCCGAGCATATTTAAGTATGAAAGATGCAAGTTATGGGATAAGAAGGCATTTTATATACCACACGGTGTCCCAGAGGACTTTGATGAGAAACATCCTGTTGAGCTTGAAGGCGAGATAAAGGTATTTTATGCTGGGGAAATATCAAGGAGGAAGAGAGTTAATATGCTGATTGAAGCTGTTAAGGGGCTTGATTGCGATTTGTATTTAGCGGGTAAGGTGAGCGAGGAGTTGAGTGGAAGATGGGAAGGCATGAAAAATGTTCATTTTCTTGGATTGATTCCTCAGAGTGAGTTGCCCCGCTATTTGAAGGCTGCGGACATTTTAGTTTTAACCGCGGATGATGACTGCACGCTCAAGATGTTTGAATACATTAAAGCGGGGAAAGCGATACTCGGCATAAGAGGGCGATTAAATTATGTTTTGACGCATCTTGAGAACGCTTATCTTACTGATGACTTAAAAAAGGGTCTTAAAGCCCTCGTAGAAAATGATGAATTGCGCGAAAGGCTTGCCGATGGCGTTAAGAGAGTGAAGGTTTACACATGGAGGGAGGTTGCCGACATGTATTTAAGAGTGCTTGAGGAGGTTTTGAGTGATGCTTAGGATTGGAGTGATAGGAGCGGGGAAATGGGGGAGCAACCACATAAGAGTGCTTCAGGAGCTTCAGAGCGAAGGAATGTGCGAGCTCGTTGGATTTTCAGATAGAGATAAAAAAAAGTCATTTGGCTGTCAATACTATGAATCGTATAAAAAGCTGTTAAAATTTGTTGATGCAGTTTCAATAGCAGTGCCAACAGACATGCATTACGAAGTCGCAAAGGATTGTTTGCTTGCAGGAAAGCATGTTTTGGTGGAAAAACCTATCACATTGAATTCTGAAGAGGCAGAGAAACTTATTAAAATATCAGAAAGGGAGAATTTAATATTGGCTGCGGGATACATTTACAGATTCAATCCTGCGGTTTTGAAGTTGAAGGAAAGGATGAGTGAGTTGGGCATTATTCACAACATAACAATGAGGTATATCCATTCGCACAAACCGCCGAGAAAGGATAGCGGTGTGATATTCAACCTTGCATCGCATCTCTTTGACATCCTTTTATTCTTAATAGGCATTCCAAAAAAGCTGGTGTGCATGAAAACAAATTACATATCGGAGGAAAGGGAGGATAGTGCTGTAATTCTCGCCGATTACGGTGATTTTTACGCATCACTTGAAGTGTCTTGGCTTCATCCTTTGAAGCGAAGGGATGCATGGATAATAGCTTCAGAAAGGAAGGTTTATGTGGATCTCCTTGAACAGAAAATGAAAGAACACTTCGTAGAAGTGAGGCAGGATGAGACGATAAACAGGGGTTTCGCTGAGGTTAAAATTGAGAAAAAGGAGCCGTTGAAGGAGGAGCTAAAACATTTTATTGAGTGTGTTGAGCGCGGTAAAAAACCCGTGAATGATGCATTCTCCGCTTACATCGTCACTAAATTATGTGAAATTGCGCTAAAGTCCGTGAATGGTGTGATGGAGGTGAGGATATGATACAGCTGTCAAAGCCCGTGATGACGGAAGAGATGAAAAGAGCGGTTTTGGAAGTGCTTGAGAGCGGTAGATTCGTTAAGGGTCCGAAAGTTAAAGAGTTTGAGAGGGATTTTGCTGATTACTGTGGCGTTAAATACGCAACTGCGGTAAGCAGCGGAACAGCAGCCATATATCTTGCGTTGAGAGCTTTGGGAATAGGGGAGGGAGATGAGGTAATTCTTCCATCGCACACATTCATAGCAACCGCTGAGCCCATTCCGATGGTGGGAGCAAAGCCAGTTTTCGTTGATGTGGGCGAAGATTACAACATTGATGTTCGTGATGTTGAAAGAAAGATAAGTGAGAGGACGAAAGCCGTTATATGCGTTCATTTGTATGGGCAGATGTGCGACATGGATGCTCTCGCTGAGTTAAAGGAGAAGCATGATTTTTATTTAATAGAGGATGCTGCACAAGCACATGGAGCGGAATTCAATGGCAAGAAAGCAGGTTCTTTCGGAGATTTAGCATGCTTCTCCTTCTTTCCTTCAAAGAACATTACAGTTGTGGGGGAGGGAGGAATGGTCGTAACAAATGATGATGAGTTGGATGCGAGGCTTAAGGCGTTGAGAGACCACGGCAGGGATTACAGAAGAAAAGAAAAATATTCAAGCACGATGCTCGGCTTCAACTTCAGGATGCCCGAGATATTGGCTGCGGTGGGGATTGAACAGCTCAAGCATCTTGATGAATGGAATGAGAAGAGGAGAAAAATAGCGGGAATATACGATGAGATGCTGAGAGAAGAAGTTAAGAAGCCAGAAGAGTTTGATTGCAGAAAGCATGTTTATCATCTCTATGTGATAAAGACGAAAAATAGAGATGGATTGGCGGAATTTTTAAGGGTAAATAGAATAGAAACTGGAATTCATTACCCAATTCCCGTTCATAAACAGGTTATTTTCTCAGGTTATGGAAGCAGATTGCCGAAAACTGAAAGAATATGCAGTGAGATTCTTTCAATTCCCATGCATCCGATGCTAAGTGAGGAAGAAGCGATGTATGTATGTGAGAAAATAAACGAGTTTGTGGTGAGATGAATGGTGAGAGGTATAGAGTAATAAGGTTTGAGGATGTTGAATGGAGGAGAGGGCACTGCGGAGCGTTGAAGAGGCTTTTGTCTGAGGATATTTCATTTGATTTCGTGAGGATTGAGGATGCAAAAAAGCATTTCCATAAGAAAACGAAGGAATACTATTTCATTGTGAGGGGAGAAGGAGAGATAGAGCTGAACGATGATGTGATAAAGGTAAAGGAGGGGGATCTGGTTGTGATTGAACCCGGAACTCTGCACAGAGCGAGAGGAAATATGGAAGTGCTTGTTATCGGCTTGCCTGCTTTAAATGAATTAGACCATTTTTGAAGTATGCATGACGAATCGCTGCTGAAGGTGGCGAAAGGAGCGGGCATCGTTTTCATCGGGACTGCAGTGGGAATGCTCTTAGCATACATTTCAATGCTCATAATTGCGAGATTTCTTGGTCCAGAAGACTACGGTTTGATTTCTCTGGCTTCTGCTGTTACTACAATCGCTTCTACTGTTGTTTTGGTAGGGATGCCTGAGGGAATAATCAGGTTCGTCTCCTTTTATAAGGGAAGAGAGGAGGGAATGAAGATAAAGGGAGTGATGGTTTCAGCAATTCAAATAGTCCTACCGCTCAGCATACTTGCATCTTCCATCATCTTCTTCTTTGCAGATTCCATATCTTTAATCTTCAAAGAGCAAGAGTTAGCACCAATACTGAAGATATTCTCAATCGGCATTCCATTCTACGGTCTGTATTACATCTTCAATTCTGCCGTAGGGGGATTTCAGGAGATGAAGTATGTTGTTCTTGCGAGAGACATATTCCAGAATGCTTTCAGGCTTTTAATCCTCGTCTCTCTTCTTATATTAGGCTACGGTATATATGGGGCTGCATTCGCCTACACATTTGCCATAATTGGCGCACCTTTCGTCGCTTTTTTTTACTTGAACAAAATTTTTCCTTTTTGGAGAGAAAAGGCGGTCTTCACAAGGAAGGAACTGCTCTCTTTTTCATGGCCTTTGATGTTCGCAGGGATGCTCGGCTTAGTTATGGGATGGATTGACACCTTAATGCTCGGCTATTTCCTCACTGCAAAGGATGTTGGAATTTACAGAGCATCTCTTTCAACGGCAAGCCTGCTAAAAATTGTTCCAAGCTCCTTTACTACCATATTCTTCCCTGTTGTAACTGAATTGTATTCAAAAGGGATGCATGAGGAGATAAAAGACACAAATTATGCGGTTACAAAATGGATATTCATGATTGTTTTGCCATTAGTTATGCTTATGGTTCTTTTTTCCGATGATGTTTTGAATATTTTGTATGGTTCTGCATATATAAGAGGGGCTTATGCATTTTGCATTCTCACTCTCTCATATTTCTTTATATCAATAATGTTTCCAACGGGACAAATAATAAAGACAGTGGGGAGGACGAAATTAATAATGCTGAACACATCAGTTGGAGCGTTTCTGGACGCAATTCTAAATTATCTGCTCATTCCCTGCTATGGAATAGAGGGGGCTGCACTTGCAACAGGCATTTCTGTTCTCACCGTGAGCTTACTTTCATTCGCAGAGGTTTTCAAAATCACACACATTCAGCCAGTAAGAATAAATTATGCGAAGATTTTTACCGCTTCACTCATCTCACTCTCACTGATTTATCTGCTAACGAGGCAAATTAAAACTTCAATTTATATTTTAATTGCAATGTTCGTCCTCTACATTTCCATTTACGCCCTGCTTCTTTTAATAATGAGAACATTTGAGCGTGAAGATGTCATTGTTATGAAGGCAATAGAGGCAAGAACAGGAATAAAATCCGAATGGATAAGGAATGTGATTGGGAAATTTGTATAATTAACGATTCTGAGAGATTTAAACACTTTTTAATACCCCCTTTAATCTTCGGGAGACGGAGTTTCTTTTTTATTTCTAACAAATTTCTTTTTATTATTCTCAGTCCTATCGGAATTAAAGTCATTACTTGATCTATTTCCTTACTCAGTAGCGATTTATATTTGATATAAGTTACATAATCAAGCACGTCTCCACCCCAAGACATTTTGAAATGTGCAATACCCCTGACCTGCGGGTCTGGTGAATCTGGACCTACCAGACCAAGTTCATAGGTCTCAAAACCTTCTTCTTTTAGGTCGGATATTATTGTCCAGTGAATAAGGTTGTTTGGTTGATATTTGCCATATTCCGCTAAGAAATGCCCCGAAGAATAATAGGCTCTCTTGTTGAATTTATTAACTCTGACACCAGCAATCCTTTTGCCATCCAATTCTGCAAAATAAACATCCATTACATGATAATGTTCCTTTAGAATATCCCAGGCATCATAGTAGTAAGAAAGAGGATAAAAGGAACGGTGTTTCCTTTTTCCCGCACTCACATCAAGTTTATAATAATCCTCCATATCTTCTCTTCTCTTGGCTTTAACGACTTTTACACCGCTCTTCTTTGCCTTTCTTATCGCATTTCTATTCTTCCCATTCAAATTTTTCCATATTTCATCCAGAGAAGGTCTTAACGATAAAATTACAGTTTTGCTTATTTTCTCTTCATATCCATAAATTCTTAAAAATTGTAGCTGTTCTCTTGGTATTGTGCTGTCAGGATATATAAAGGAGGCGAAAAGGTTGTGGCTTCTGATGTATTTTTCTACAAATCTCAAAAAATCGGTTTTTAAATCATCATACCTCTCTTTCACAAGTATCCCACCACGAGAAAACATTTTCCTGTTTGCAATATAATTGGGCATTATCCCCACAATTTCATCTCCCTCTTTCGCCACAAGATGAATAAATTTTTGGCATTTGTATGGCATTTTAAGAAGATTCTGATAATGGTAAAGATGAAAAATTCGGCTATTTGGATTGTTAAACACAAATTCATCCCATTCTTCCTCCTCTCCCGATTTTAGTTCTCGAAATTTTACATTATCGTTCATTTTTTCACAACCTCCTCAAACACCTTTTCATATTTCCTCGCTACGACATCTGCCAAAAAGTTTTTCTTCGCATATTCCCTCGCATTCCTGCTTATTTTCCTATACAATACTTCATCTTCAAACAACCTTTTTATTTGTTCTGCATATTCATCAACATCGTAATCTGAAAGCAGAGCTGTTTCTTCATGTTTTAAGTAGTCTGAAGCTCCTCCTCTGCCCTTAAAAGCAACGACTGGTGTGCCACATGCGCAACTTTCTGTCCAGACTCTTCCGTGAGGATCGAACCAAATGCTCGGAAAGAGCGTTACATGAGCAGAGTAGTAGTATTCAGGCATTCTCTCATATGGAATCCTCCCAACGAATATTGCACGCTCTTTTAAGAAGCTCCTTATTATTTTTCTCATTTTATCCCCTGCACCTCCCACATAGACAAGTTTGATATCATTGAGTTTTGAAATCGCTTCCGCTGCAAGATGGGCTCCTTTAATCCAAGAAATCGCCCCAGCAAATAATGCAACTTTCTCTTCAAAATGTCTGACTCCTGGATCGTTAAAAAAACTTTTATCAACAGGTTGTATTATAACTTCTATTTTGCTCTTATCAACACCTGCAAATGCTAATCTTTCTCTCAGACTCGGAGAAACGCATACAATCTTATCAACTTTGTTTAATGTCTTTATTCTCAAATTTCTCAAAGCATACTTTGCAAAAGATTCAAAAATACTTAAAACTCTCTTAGTTTTTGTATATTCTCTTTCTCTTTTGTTCCAAATATGACATGAAACGCATTTTAAAAGCGAACAGTTCAGGCAAGGAACACCATATTTTGTCTCATTTGTTACATGGGCGCCTGTAGGACATGTTATATTTGAATTTATCGTTACAATTAAAGGAATGTTGCGTCTTTCACATATCTTTTGCGTTTTAACTAATCCTTTTATGTTTTGGTGCAAGACAATATCAGGACTTATATCTTCTAGTGTCTGCATAACTTTAACCTCATGCCCTAAATCCCTCAATGCGCTTACTAAAAGGTACGTTGATACCGCTCCTCCCCCTCCTTTTTTATACACTTGAGACACTACAGCGATTTTCATAGCATCAATCCCTCTTCTTGCAAAGAGCAAAAAGTCAAATCAATTATATCAAATTCTCTTTTAATGAAGTTCAAGTTCTGTTCTATTGAAGTGAATACATGATGTCCATATGCATCAAAATCGAGTTCAGGAATCGGTTTTCCGCGTATTATCTTGAATAAGTCGATGATATTATACGAATTTGGAAGACTGACAACAAAATACCCATCAGCTGTAAGTATTCTGCTTATTTCTTTTAATACGTGATGCGGATAACAAAGATGTTCAAGCACTTCCGTGCATACTATAAGGTCAAATG
>JAOQIN010000045.1 GCA_026134085.1 Candidatus Methanoxibalbensis ujae | reverse complement strand
GAACATTACTGATGCACCGTTAAATTTCGTTTCCACCTCTCCTGCTTCGTTTGTTATAATTACACCCGCTGGTCTTAGTGCCAGCTCATAATTCTTTCAGTTTATGATGTTCTGCACTTTCTTCTTCTTATCTTTCTCTGATAGTAGTGCTGCTATTATGCGAAGTATGTGTCTATTGCTCAGTGCTCCGCAAAGTACGATCATCCAGTGTTTTTTTCTTCATCTTTTTTACAATTTAATCCTTCTCACCCCTATCGTACCTCTTCTTCTGCTTCCTCTTCTGCTTCCAGCCCATGTATATCATTGCAGCACCCGCAACACCTGATAAATAACCAAACCCCGCTACAATTCTGGCGTATAATGACATCTCCATTCCCTGTCCATCAGCACCGATACCAGCTTGGCTCAAGTTTATCCTGGTTTCGCCTTTATAACCGGATATGTGTGTTGTATGTGTTGCATTAACGACAACTGTATAATCATTCACGCCTACCTTCAGAGGAAAACGGAACTTACCTTCTTCGTCTGTCGTTCCTTTCATATACAAATTTCCTCCTTTGTCGTACACAGTCACCTCTGCATCCCGAACGGGAGTTCCGTCAGCAAAGTACGCCTCTATCTCTATTTCGTTTAGCTTATAAACCACATGCAAACTATGAGCGCTCACAACACTTATGCACGACAGTATCAGAAACGATACTGATAAAAACACCCACTTACTTTTCATCTTTTCCCTGTCACCTCCCATCCCTTCTCCTCCTATTCTCTGCTCCCATCAGCTCCGGCATCTCATCAGAAAAACACGACAGAACCAACAACTACTGCTTCTTATGGGGATGTGTAAGACCGTAAGTGCGAAAGCAACGGTAAGCTTCCCAGTTATGATGAATGATGAGAGAACCCTCAAAATCACAGCCAGCCGCCGACGACCAGCCGGTCCTTCCCCGGATCAAAGCCGAATCTTCTCATCTGTCTTCATGTACAGTTAGCATATACAGCCGTCCATCCGTCCATCCGTCCATCTGTCCATCTGTCCATCCGTCCATCAGGACGCTCTCCATCCCGCGGTGTAATCGTCACTTCGGCGTAGTGCGCCTTGATACAGACTGACTCAATTCCACAGTCTATGGCTACGCTCTTCATCTTATCCCTCCCAATCTTTTTCGCCTCAAAAGAACTGCGACAAGCCCAGTTACCACCACTGTTGCGACTAAACCGTCTGCCGGCGACTCTGGTGTTATTTCTGTCCTCCGGCTGACTGAGGTGTCCCCTGCTGGCGGAAAAGACTCGAATACCGGTAGTATGAAGATGCCACGTTCCATCAGATCCTTGCCAAAGACCGCGATAATCCATACCCCGGGTTCATCGAGTGTGTACACGAAGTAGCCATCCGCATCGGTCTTTGTGTAGCCCTTTACCACCATCCACGGATCCTGCGGATAGATCGCCTCTGCTTTCTTGAGCACCTCGGGATCATCACTCAGACGATACTTTACGACAAAAACCGTTGTGTTTATGAGTGGTTCTCCATCCTGAAGCGCCCTTGCTTTGAATACCGCCCCCTCTTCCAGCCCGTAGGGGCGCATACAGGGGATTATCTCCACCCTCTCGCCAACTTCCGCATCCCACCCTTTCCATATTGCCTGACCGCAGTGAATTACCGCCTTTGCGTGATCAACAAAGGTACCTTTAATCGCTGAGACGTTCATCGTGGCATAAACCGTGTAATCGCCACGTTTGTCCACTATGAAAGATACTTTATACGCTTTCACGCCATCAACTGATGTCTCAACAGGGGTTAACTGCGTGACGATACCGTCAGGATCTCTTACATATACCTCAGGGACATCAATGCAGTCAAAGAGTTCCTTGAATGGACAGCCCCAGGTGATCAGCACGGTCTTTTCCTCACCAAAACTTGCAATGTAATCCTCAGGTCTGACATCCTTGTCACCACCCGGGAAGAGCATTGTGAAGTGAGCAGATGCTATACCCACGATACCGCTTCCCACAATCATGACTGCCACGAGCACAACCACAAATATTCTGTCATACATATTCCCGCACCTTCCTTCAATGGTCCTGTCTACTGGTAAAAACAAATGTCCTATTTTTTTCATACTTATTGTGATGTGTGATGTACATAATATAAAATTATTTTCGTTTTTTCGCGTTCCATGTATTATCCCCCAAACTTCCTATCTGCTCCGATTTAACATCCACTCCTCTCACCATTACCACCCACAAGCGATGAGCGCAGGCCTGGAGAGCAACTTCAATGAAAATGGCGGGAAAGGCGAATATCCCCACACCGACTGAGCCATATAAATAAAGTGCACACCTGTTTGTCACACGGGTGAATGAGATAAGCGACAAAACGCGGTCATCACTGATAACTTCAGGATCTCCTCCAGATTATCCTTCTTTTCGCTCCAACCGAGCGACGCTTGGGCCCATGTTCCTTTGCTGGTTCATGCTCCAGAAAACTGAACACGCGCTCCCAAAATGAAAAAATGGAACATGTGTTGAGCAGGAGAAACACACACCCCTCTCACACCTCACCGTGAGAGTGATTTTCCACTTTTGGAGGCAGAATATAATGCTAATGCATCCGCCTGCTGGATGAAATGGCAGACATGCTGTGTGCGGTGGAAAGGTGGTGATACAGGAAAGGAAAGTGATACAGGAAAGGTGAGGCAGATGCTGAGCATTTTAGGCTTTCTCACGAGATTTCCGGTCGGAAGGAACGCAAGAATAAACGATATCGCACGCGTAAGTTATTTATTCCCTGCTGCAGGCGCGTTGATCGGATTTTCAGTTGCGGTTTTCGCATCGGTAATTTCATATTTTTCATCAGAAAGCTCACTTAACGCTGTTATAACACTGATTTTCCTGTATTTCATCACGGGATTGATTCACCTTGACGGCCTGGCGGACTTCGCAGACGGCGTTTTCGCAAGCGGCAGCGTTGAAGATAAGATAAAAGCGATGAAAGACGAGAAAGTTGGAATTTCAGGGATCTTCGCCGTCCTCTCGGTTGTTCTGCTGAACATATTTGCATTGAATTCCGTGTTTGCACGATCCCCGTCGTCTCAAACTGCCATCGTGCAATTCGCGCAGTTTTTCATTGTATCTGAGATATCGGCGAAATTGTGCATGAATTCATGCATGTTATTTGGGAAGAATGCGAAATTGCGCGCTGGAATGGGCGCATATTTCATTGAAAATTTCTCATATAAGAAATTTTTCGCATCTACTGCTCTATCTCTTTTTATCTCTTCAGTTGTTTCACTTCCTTTCTTCCCATTATATGGGTTTTACCGCTCGCTTCTCGTGTTCACAGGTTTTGTGATCGCATTTATCGTGAGCGGCGTTTCTGTGAGGAATTTAGGCGCGGTGAGTGGTGATGTGATCGGTGCATCAAACGAAATCGCCCGCTGTGCCTGCTTCGTCTTATTCGCTTTGTTGAAATAGATTTATCGGGCAGAGCCCTTCACACACAAAGCTTTCAGGCAAAGCGAGACGCAGAAAGGAGATATAATACATATGCGTAGTTGGAGATGATGAAAATGATAATAGAGCGCGTGCATCTCAAGGATTTTCTCTCGCACAGTGACACTGAAATTCATTTTTCCGCGGGTGTTACTGCGATTATCGGTCCGAACGGAGCGGGAAAGACATCAGTAATTGACGGCATAATATTTGCACTTTTCAATGAGCGCGTGAGAGGGGACAGGATAACAGACATCATAAAACGGGGGAGAGATCTTGCCAGGGTTGAGCTCGTGTTCAGCGAATCAGGAAACACCTACACCATCATGCGAACGCGCAGCCACAGGACAGGAGAAGCAGAAATATATGAGGGAGACACTCTCATCGCACGCACGCATAAAGAGGTCACAGAAGCAGTATTCCGCATACTCGGCATGGACAGGGAAACTCTCATGAACTCCCTCTTCATACGACAGGGAGAGATAACAGGGCTCATAGAGGCATCGCCGGCAGATCGCAAAAGACTGATATCCCGGCTGATCGGCATTGATAAGCTTGAATCCGCATGGAATAAAATGCGGGAAGTGGTGGACTATTTTGAGGATAAGGCGAAGGAATATGACATAAAGAAAGCGGTAATGGAGGAAAAGAAGAGAATATTAAAGGAGTTAAACGCTGAAATATCTGCAATAAAGCGAGATAAAGAAGCCAAAACAGAAAAACTGAATGATATAATGGCTGAATTTGAGAGTGTAAAGCGGGAGCTATCACATTTGAAGAAGGTTAGAGCGCGTTATCAGCGGCTTTCGGAGGATGTGCTGAGGCTTGGCGAGCGTGTGAGTGCGCTTAATGAGAAGATGGCGAGGGTTGAGCGAGATCTGATGGATGCTGAGCACGCATCTGAAGAAATGCGGGCGCTTGAGCCCCTCATATTGAGGATGGAAAATCTCGAGAGGTATGTCAAGATGATCACGGAAATTGAGCGTTTGAAGAGGGAATATGGAAGAATGAAGGAGGAACGTGCGGAAATAAGGCGATTGATTGATGATATGATGCGCAACAGGCATGATCACATCAGATATGAGGAGATCTCTTCAAAACTTGAGCGTATGAAAGAGGAGGAAAAAAATATCAAGGAGCATGAAAGGAGGTTCATGGAGCTGAAGAGCAGGGATGATGCTCTTAACATGGAGATTGAACGCATGAAAATGGAGATTGAGCATATCAGGAGTCGTGCGTTGAAGTTTCTGCGAGATGCATCTGTCGCTGCGAAGGAGAACAGGATGAATGAGCTGGATGCCCGCATTCACAGCATTGATCGTGTGCTGCGTGAGTTAATTGATGAGAAAGGGCGCATACGCGGAAGGATGAAGGAGATCACGAAAAACATGCGCATAATTGATGAGGCGAGTGAGTGCCCGGTCTGCAGGCGCCCTCTTCACGCGGAGCACAGGGAGAAAGTCAGAAAGGCATTTGAAAAAGAGCTGCAGACGCTCTCAGATGAACTCAGAAGGATTGAGCGCGATATTGAGGAAAAGCACGGTGAAATGGAGAGTCTCAGACATGAGAAGGACGAAATAGGCATGATAGATGTCGCAAGGCTTGAGATGCTGATGCGCAGCATGAAAGATAAGGAATCTGAGAAGGAGAGGATAGAGCGTACTGAGGCGGAATTATCTGAAATATTGCAGAAATTGGAGAGGTTGAGAGAGGATATAAGAAGACTGGAGCAGGAGAAAAGAAAATATGAGCGCGGTTATCAGGAATATATCGCAGCTGAGAAGGCGTTAGGAGGGAGAAATCTGGATTCTATTGATGATAAGATGCGGAAGTTGAATGAGGAAATTGAGAATTACGAGGCAGAAGTCTCCCTTACAGTTGAGAAGCTTGGATATCTGCCGGAGGATGCTGAGGAGGAGCTGAAGGTTATGCGAGAGAAGAAGGAGCGTTATGCTGTGTTGAAGGAGAAGGTGTCATCCATTGAGCGGCTGAGTGCTGAGATTGAGATCTTGAGAGGAGAGCTTGAGCGTGTGAGAGAGGAGAAATCGGAGAAAGAGCGTGAGATTGAGATGACGGGCTTCTCAGCTGAGCGATATGAGGAATGTGAGCGGAGATATCATGAGATTGCGAAAGAAGTTGAGCGCCTCAGAACAACAATAAGAAATATGGAGGAGCGAGAGAATCAGTTGAGATCACGCCTGAAATCTGAAGAAGCTGAGTTTGATAATCTGCGCAGCGAGCTCACATCACTGAGCAGGTTGAAGGATTTTGTCCTTGCTCTTAAGGATATAAGGGAGGTCTTCTCAAAAGACAAAGCGCAGAGATTGCTCAGGCAGCGCATATCTCCGCTCATATCAGAATACATGCGTGATTTCATAGAGCGTTTCAACATGGACATATCGGATGTTGAGATCGATGAGGACCTTGAGATGCGCGTGATAAAGCGAGGAGGTGTGATTTCTGCACGCGCGATGAGCGGTGGCGAGAAGGTGGCAGTCGCAATCGCACTCCGTCTCGCAATAGCGAGGGCTCTCTCATCCAGAATGTCCTCAATCGTAATGGACGAGCCCACAACACATCTTGATGAGGAAAGGCGAAGAGAACTCATTGAGATCCTCAAATACTTCTTCAAAGGCGCTCGCTCAATACTGCCCCAGATGATCATAGTCACACATCATCGCGAAATAGAAGATGCCGCGGATAACATAATACTCATAGAAAACACAGACGGAAACTCACAGGTAAAAAATCTGTGAATGTCCGATTGTGATGTGTGAATGTGAGATGATGTGAATGCAGGTTCACCTTACCATCAAAGCACTTTCTGCATGACTATTGCGCCCTCTCCATCCCAGTAATAGAAGGGGATATATCCCGTTTCATAGAAATTCATGCTTTTATAAAGATTTTGAGCGGCGAAATTGCTTTCACGCACTTCCAGTATCACGAATGACCTCTGCAGCCTCCTCAATTCGTCAAGTGCAGCCTTGAGAAGTGCCTTTCCTATGCCCTTTCCGCGCATTGACGGGTGGACTGCGAGTGCAAATATCCTGCTCACATGGGGTGAAACAGGAACTGTGACTATGAACCCGAGGACATGCTGAGTTTCGGCTGCCTCCTTCGCTGCTGGCACCGCGACAAGAAACACATCTGCTGCTCCCGCTCCCGCTGTCATCGCTCCATTTCTGGCTTCGTCTGCGGTATCGGAGATTCCTGCGAGCGCTGCATATATCTCAGCAGAGCCACCGAGCAGCGAAGCACGGTCTATCTCAGCAACTTTCATCAGGTCATCCGCAATGAAGTCTCTTATTACAATTGAAGCACCTTTCTTCGTTAAAACCCGACGGTGTCTCCTGTTTATCATCATTGTCTTCGTCCTCGTCATCATCATTGTCTTCGTTCATCATCTAATCACGCTCACGCTCCACACGCTCTCGCTCCACACAATCCATCTTCTCCTCTATCTGAAGAGTGTATTTCACTATTTCAGCTCCTATCCGCGCAAACATCTCTGTACAAACATCTTCAACTTTGCAGTATTTGTTTGCATTGAAAACTGAAGCAATGATTTTCCCGCGAGCCATCCATTTTTCTATGACTTCTCTCTCTCTATCCTCATCTGAAATCGGTATATTCAGCGCTTTCTTTACATTTCTTATGGAAAGTGCAAGTCTGATTCGCCTTGACAGCATCTCTGCGATCTCGTCATCTGTCTCATCTATTCTTCGTCTCAGTTCTTCAAGTTTGCGCCGGTTTTCCTCCTCTTCTCCACTTCGCTCACGCATTTCAAACTCCTGCCGCCAGTTCATTGGAACATTGGCGAATTATTTATATCCTTCATTTCACTCGTGCGGTGTAGCGGCTGCACGCTGTCACAATCTCTCCGAGACTCCATCTTCGCCGGCGCTGTCAGCAGAAATACAACGGGAACCCGCATTCAGTTGGCGGTGTTAAAGAAAAGCGCCAGCAGGGACAGCACACGCCTGGGAATGACAGTAGCGACAGTGGAGGTGTTTCGGATTGATGGTATCCGACTGGTATCCGAGAAAAAGAGAACGCCAGAAAGACTAAGAAGACGAAGATAGGAGAAAAGAGCGGTAAGAAAGGCAGCTATATCGCAGGAGGAGGAGAAGTTTGCTATCAATATCAGCGGATGAGAGAGAATCAGCGGATGAGAGAGAAAGCGGAAGAATATTGAATAAGAGAGAGGAGGAAGAGCAAAAGGGGGACAGGCAGCAAATGCCCGCGGTGGGGCTCAAAACAGCTCAAAACAACTCAAAACAACTCAAAACGACAAAACGAATTTGTCAGAGCACGATCTCTCCTTTCCATGCGTTCCAGATCATGGCTACATCTGCCAGATCCGCGGGGTCTCCATCTCCATTCAGATCATAAACATAATCCGGCAGTGAGGTCTTCTCTTTTTTCCATGCGCTCCACATCATCTGCACATCTCCTATTTGCGATGCATTACCGTCGTTATTGAGGTCTCCCTTGATGTAAAGCATCATATCTATGATGACCACCTCCTCATCTCCCATATGAATCACTGTGGAATTTTCCATGAATCTTTCCTTTGAAGCGGTTAATGTGTAATTGCCGGGCGGTATTGATATGATGAAGATGCCGTTCTCATCAGTGTATGTTGAGTCCTCATAGTCATCGCCTTTCAAACAGACAAATGCGTCTGATATGGGCGTGTTGTTGCATGCATATACCACTGTGCCTCTCACATAATTGCTGAAATCGCCATTTTCCACTGAAAATGTCGCATTACGAGATGTGCCTTTTATCTCTGTGTATTTTTTGCCGTCGACGAAGACGAAAGTCACATCGGATATGTTCAGTGGAGTTCTGTCTCCCGGTTTTCCGATGACATCAAAATTCAGAACAATGACGGGACCTGATGTCCCATTTTCTATCGAATCTGATTCCGGGCCAACGATACCGATCTTATATGCCCCTTCTTCTCCACCTATTTCGGGATCACACCACGAATCTGTGAGGAGAGCTCCTTTCTGAACTGTCAACAGCGATAGAACGCTGCTGTTGTAGGAGAGTTTGAATCCAATGCCGACTGTTGATATGTTACATGAAATGTAAACCGGAATTGACACGGTGCCTGGAGGAGCGCTTGTGTCTCTCACATAAAGCACATTCCCCTCAGTCACGGTGACGAAAAAGTCTTCTGTAGCGCTCAATCCTCCGCTATCGGTGATTGTGACATTTACCCGCTTTTCATACACAGGTGCTGAATACAGAAAGTGCAGGACGAATCCGTCAACTGTTATATTGAGTTCGTCATCAGTGGTCACAGTGAGCGGGTCTCCATCGGGGTCATATACGAAAGCGGATATGTCATACGACCAGGGCACTCCCACAAAGCCTGTCTGATTTTCAAGTGGCGATATGTATGGCGGATTGTTCTTCTTTTTCACTTCAACTGTCCATTTCACTGAGACGCTGCCGTTCTCGTTCATGCCCAAATAAGTGACATTGTGCACTCCCTCTTCCGATGCGCTCCATGTGTGCGTCCAGGATTGAGCGTTGTTGTTCTGGTCTTCGCCGTCAAGGAACCATGCGTTTGAGACTGGCTGACTGACGGTGACCGAGAATGTATATGTATGGTTCACATATTGAGTGGGCGTGAGGTCTGAAGGAGAGAACGAAATGATCTGTGGAGGTTCTCCGGCGAGTGTGATGTTCGCATTCTCAACATCTCTTCCTGCGATTGTCACGACGATTGAATTTGAAAGCGATCCTGCGCTCGCAGTTATCAGATAAGTTCCGTTTGTCAATCCATGTAGAACATAATATCCCTTCTTATCCGTATAATCCTCCGCGCCTGTCCTGTTATCTGTGACATGAGCGTTGAATATACCTGTTCCGTTCTCATATTTCACATATCCTGAAATGCTGTATGTATTCTCTTCAATTTCAACAGACATGGAAGCCTCTCTCGTGTTCCCATAAGCACCCATGTTTATCCTGCTGCCGTTCGGTGGTGGTTCGTTGCGATAGTCTCCGTAAACGGGGTCTTCTTCAGAAGGAACGCCAGCATCTATGCAGGGCGATGTGACATTATCTTTCACTCGGGGGGCAGAGCCGTTCCATCTTCCCGCCTGCGATTTCAGATGGAAGTCATGCGGTGGAGATGCGAAGAGAGGATCAGCGGAAATATCCCCCTTTCCAGCGGATGCACCGCCGCCGTAATTGCCAGCGTTGTTGTTCCACACATCGTTGTATGATGAAAGGACATTTCCGTATATGCCATATTCACCGTTGTTCACAATGATATTGTTCATCGCAACAATATTGCTCACATTTGCACCGTCATCCACATATATTCCAGATTTTAAAGCATTGTTGATCACATTGTTTATTATCTTTATGTTCTTGAGACTTGCAGTTCCCCTTGTTCTGAGATGAATTCCGTGTCCGTATGGTTCTTGAGTTCCGTCTGTCCTGGCGATGATGTTTCTTATGAGTGTCTCGTTGCTTATCTCTGTATCCCAGGGCCAGAGCGCTATTCCTGGCAGTCCGTAGTGACCTTCTATGTAATTATCCCGGTAGATGTTATTTCCACAGGAAACGCCTCCCTGCGGATTGATAAGAATGCCGAAGCCGTAGACATTGAAGTAGTTGTTCTCTATTATGCAGTTTGAGGATTCATATATTCTTATACCGGCATTTCCAGTGCCTGCTGAATAAACATAGTTGTTTGAGAATGTTATGTTGTCGCTGTATATTGCTCTCAATCCCTCATGTCCCGCCTGAATAACTTCACAATCTTTGACCATAGAGTTGATTGAATGAGAAAATTCAACACCATCAGTCCAGAAATCAATCATTTTTACCTTTTCAACTGTGATGTTATCAGAGTTGTAGAGATGAAAGGTATCAACATCGCTGTTTATTCTATTAGGAACGGGACAGTTGTCCTTATTTCCGTCAATTGTTAGATTTCTGATTACTGTTGAGGATATTCCGTCTCCTGCGATAGTGGCCCAATTCTCTTTTGTGCTTCCGTCTTCAATCTTTATTGTTGTTTTCTCCGTGCCTTCTCCCTCTAGAATGAGATTGGAAGCCAAATTTATTGAATCGGAAATAACAAATGTTCCGTTCTTTAAATGAACTACGCCGCCGCCTATGCTGTTGATGTAAGCTATTGCTTGATTTATCTCAATCTGGTCATCAGTGCCATCGCAGTTGTAATCTCCAGTGCCGTCTGTGGCTACATAAACTATGTTTGAAAGTTCTTTTGTTTTGAAGTTTTGTTCATCGCTCTGAGCAGAATTTCCCGCCTTATCTGTTGAACTTACAACTAAGTAATAGGTTGTATTCGGAGAAAGACCAGTAAGTATGATTGAATGATAGGTGGTGTAGGAGGCATCTTCCTTAGAGTGAGGATAGGAGCCTGGGGATGTTCCGTATTTGACGAGAGATGTTGAGAGTTCATTTGTTTTCCAAGAAATAACTGCCGAGTGAGTGGTGATGGAACTTATGTTTATGTCAGAGATTTCTGGCGGAGTTGTGTCCACAGGCACTTTAGTCAGTTGGAAGTTCAGAGTTGTTGTTCGATTTGCGAAAATCTCTGCGGTTGCTGTGCTTGAGTAATAGCCTTCCTTAGAAGCAGTTACTGTGTAGCTTCCTGGCAGTAGGTTTGTAATAATGTAATCTCCTGTTGAGTTCGTTGTTGTTTGGTGGGAGTTTGCCGTTACTGTGGCACCGGCTATTGGTTGTCCTGTGTCTTTGTCTGTTACCTTGCCTTTTAGAGTGCCTGTTGCAACCCCTTCTACCCAGCAATTACCAGTATCGATATTGCAAACAACTGTCTTTGTTGGCACATCAGGGTTCTCTCTGTACCAGCTTTCATCTATATCTAAACCTGAAAGGGAGGCTGTTTTTCCATTATAAGAGGCGGTGATGGTGTAGGTAAATTGAGTTGCTCCATTGATATCTTTTACATAATCTCCAATTACGATAGTATGAGCAGGGTCTTCTGATGGTAGTGGTGTATGCCCGTTAGAACCTGTTAGTGTGTAATTTAACGGTTCATATAAGATTATTTCATAGGCCCAGTCTTCATTTTGATTCCAGCCAGGAATATTACGATGCAAAATGCGCTTAAATACAATATTTTCAGCAGGATAATTTTGGTTATCAACTTCATTTACTACTCTTACAGTAGCATTTTTTACAGGATTTCCATTATCATCTACTACTTTAACATCAAGATAATACTTCGAAATAACATAGCTCATATCAGTGAGGATAATAAGATTTTTAAACTTGCAGTTTACCAATCCTATGATATTTTCAAACCAAGTAGGCCAATCTGGACGATGTATCGGATGGAACTTTGCACTTTTTCTAACTACTATGTTTTCATTACCAAAATCTGAGTTATAAATATTTAATCTAAACAGACCCCAGTCCCTTTCTTTCGTTTTTCTATCCGCATTAATGATAAAAGTGATATTTACTGGACTACTCTTTCCAGAAAAAACAACATTATCAATCTCAAATCTTACTGCTGGAATTTCTTTAAGAAGAATCCAAAAAGATTTGTTTCCTTTTACGAACTCCTTGTGCTGTCTTTCTCTTGTTGTTCCATATTTTGAGTAATTTCCTATATCCACTTCGTTTAAGTTTATAATCTTGCTGTTCCTAATCTTTAATTCAAAGAAAGAATCAAGAAACATATAAGCTGTATTATCTATTGTTGAATTCTCAATGATTATGGATTGTAAACTTGCATATCCTAAAGGCGCCACTCCATACGTATACGGACTTAAAAGAAATTGTGCAGGAAATCCCAAGTGTGTTGTGCTATCTGAGCGCCAAATCCAATAATTATTATTATTAGATGTAATTGTAGAGTTTATTATTTTAATTCTGGATGCCCAAAGCATGGAAAGCCAATGCTCTCTTGGAGAATTGCAGTGGAATTTTAGAGTTTCATTTTCGATGATAAGTTCCGCTCCATAATCAAGCACAAGATCTGTATAGCAAATTGCTGTTTTTGTTTTCTGGTCATAGGTGAACAATGATTCGTTATCAATCATATTATAAATGTCAATTAATCTTACACCTTTACCACGAACTATAATACCTTGTCTTTTAATTGGTTCATAATTTTGAGGATAACCTTCCTCTATATTTAGCCAGTTGCTTGCATATTTTCCATAAGTTACATTTTTTGAAGGGAGAAGATACTTATTCTTATAGATTTCGATACAATCTATAATCGGAAATTTATCTGGCATATCTGGTTTTGATTGATCCAAATATATAGAGAACGTATCCCAATCCTCCTCTCTTGAAGTCTCATTTCCTCCCGCGGCTTCCTGCCAGTACCAAGCTAAAACATCATTTAGATACAGATAGATAGTGCCGTCTGGCATTCTTATAATTTTCCCTTCATAAAAATCGTCAAAAGGCCTCATTATGGCAGAGTTTTGATCTATCATAATTGTTGCTGCTGTACCATTTACATTATGATGATAGAAAAACCAATGGCTTTCAGAAGAGGCTCGGAATTTAAAGGTATCTCCAGATTTGAGTTTTAGGAAATGATAATCAATATATGAGATTCCTTGCGGATCGCGTGGTTCATTCGGTGGAATATAAAATCTGAATTTCCATGTTCCAAAAGCAACATCGTGCCCATTTAAAATCGCCAACATAGCCTCTTGATCTGCAGAAATGCGGTAATCACAATTTGAAACATCGGGTTCATCCCATTTGGAATTATATTTCCATTCAGGCAACGCTCTACCCCAGGGATCTGTTTCTGTTCTGCTTTGATATTTTTTATCTGTGAAGTAATCAAATATATCTGGCGCCTCTGACTCATTTAAAGTGGAAATAACCCATTCCTGATGAGCTTCTCCATTATCATTATAGGCTTTGACATGGATTTCCCAGATGCATTCTGAAGGATCTTGAGAGCAGTTGAGAGAAGGGACTGTAAAGGTAAATGTGTTTGAATTTATGCCCTGGTCAACTTTGTTAACAGACCAGTTATAACTGCAAGGTTCAGAAGTGGCGATTTCAAAAGTAATGACATCTCCTGGTTTGACAAGATACATCAAATCTTGGGGATTGTCTTTATTTGTTGGGTTTCCCCCAGAGGAAGACCATGCCACGATAGAAGGGGCTGCACTGACCGTGCCCATACAAAATATGAGGCAGAAAGCGATACTTAAAAAAACAAAGATTGAGACATGCCTTTTTACCCCGCCATCTTCCTTCCCCCTCATACTGATAGTATGAATGAAATGGTGCCATATATATGTTTTTGGAAAAATGCAAGCCCTAAACTGAACCTCTTTCTCTCAATTTATAGATATAATAAACAATAATTTTGCGTATTTTCCTTTTAATTTTACATAAAATTCTGACAAATGATACTTATTTTATATTGAAAATTTTTAAAATTATCCTATTCTAACATTGATATTAATTAAGAAAGCCTTTAAATTGACTTTTAAAATTTTCCAATGACACTGATATATGGGGGTCAAACGCTCATTTTATATAATTTTTTATCATCAGAAAGCTAAGAAGAAAAATA
>JAOQIN010000044.1 GCA_026134085.1 Candidatus Methanoxibalbensis ujae | reverse complement strand
CAACAACGGAAAACTCGCAGATGCAGGTGATGTCCTCCTGATCCTGAAGGCTTCCGTCGGTTATATAGAGCTGATATGACTTTATTTTTTTATTATTTTTTATTTTTATTATTTTATTTTATTATTACTTATTTTTATAAAAAACTAATAACACCGCCTCACCATGTTGAGCGAACATCCTGCAGAACATGTTCCAGCCATAGCACCTCAAACTTCCAAACTCCTCCTCTCTCTTCCTTGACTGTTATGGAGCAAAAAAATCTCGGCTCCCTGTTTGAAAGAGCTGAAGACTCAACCAGGCTCCTTTCTCAAATGCTTTCATGTCATTTAATACCTAAACTATTTAGAGCGTCTTTGCACCATGGCCCTTTATCAAGAATGGTTTCTTCAACCTCTCACTAAGCACTTAAGGAATAGGCTGTCAATGCATTCCCTGATAAACCATCTGGATGATTTTATTCCTTTCTATGTCCAGAGAAGCGAAGAGATAACACTTCTTATTGTACAAATTGTTTCATCAACATCTTGATATTACAATTTTGACCTCTTTCCCTTCAGACGCCTTTGAACCTCTCTATCCAGTAACAGTAGATGTTGAGAGTTAGTGCTATCTAAAGCTTGAAGAAATACATCGCTATCGCCGCCCTCTATATCTTATTCTTTTCAATGTCAAATTCATTCAGTAACTCAATCAGTTTTCCGCTATACCGTCACCATAAAAGAGGTTGATAGTCTTTCATTATTTATTTTGTTTGATGTTTATGAACACGCTTTTTATCAATAACTTTTTCTTATTAATATACCGCTATTTTATTATTTATCTTCTATTAGTAAGACATGAAGTCAGCGCAGTGTCTATCCCTATATGGCATCGTTACTCTCAGATGAGGATAACGAGCGGCACCGAGCAGCTCACCGCAATGCTTTTCGTTTTGGCACCTATGATGTCATCGTTGAGTATGTCACTGCGGCGGAGCGGACAATGGAATGAGCAATGTGGCAAGAGTTCGGATATGAGCGCCGAGGAGGAGTTGCCTGCTGAGGAGGAGTTGCCTGCGGTTGAAGTGAATGATGTTGATGCATATTATTTCAAGAAAGTGCTTGATCGTGTGAGATTCAGCGCTGAAAAAGGAGAGTTTATAGGAATCATAGGACCGAATGGCTCAGGAAAAACGACATTACTGAGGGTGCTTGCTCGCATATTGAAGCCAAAATTTGGCAAAATTCTCTTTTACAACCGAGATATTTCAGATTTCAGCCACAAAGAGCTTGCGAAGATATGTGCTTTTGTTCCTCAGGACACGCACATATCATTTGATTTCACTGTGCTTGACATTGTTCTGATGGGCAGGAATCCGCATCTCACGAGCAGGTTTGCGCTTGAATCCCGCCGCGACATAGAGATAGCGGAGGAATGCATGCGAATGACCAAATGTCTTGAGTTTTCATCTCGCAAGATAAACGAGCTGAGTGGTGGCGAGCGGCAGCGTGTGATGATTGCGAGAGCGCTTGCCCAACAGCCCAAGATACTGCTGCTTGACGAACCCACCGCTCATCTTGACATAAACTATCAGATTGAGATAATGGAAATACTGCGTGAACTGACCTGGAAGGGCATTGTTGTCATAGCAGCCATACACGATCTCAACATCGCACTTCTTTTTTGTGACAGGCTTATAATGATTGACAGGGGGAAAATCGTTGCTATTGGGAGACCTGAAGATGTTGTTACAGCGGATAACATACGGAAAGTGTTTGGTGTTGATGTGATAATAGGCAGAAACGAGGTCACCGGAAAGCTGTTTGTGCTTCCGCTTCGCCGCACTCATCAAAGCGCCGGTGGTGGAAAATGAAGAAGATGAGGGTTGCAGAATGCATGGCAGGATGCATCATATGAGAGCAATATGAGAGCATCATAAGCCTCATATGAGAGGTATGGGATGTTTTCCATGAGGTGTTGCTGTGCTTATGACGACAGATTTTCGCATTTCCCTCACACGCTCAATCAGCATTTCCCTGCCGGCTGGCGAGATTGCGAACACAGGAACTGAAATTCCCGCCTGAATCAGCGCTTTTCTCATCGCTTCCTTTCGTATTGCTGCGGATGCGCATGCAGTGACGACATCCGCAACCTCACACAGTCTTGCTGCATCGTCTTCGGATATTCCGGTGAGATGTACCGCAAATATGACGGCATTTTCACTCAGATCCCTGCACATTTCAGCATCTTCAACAGAGGCAACAGTGACGCCGACGCGTGAGAAGCCGAGCTCATCCATTGCGAATTTCAAGCCATCAACCTGAGAGATGCGCGGTGGAGACAGCAAAAAGCCGCCGAGCGATCTGAGTTTCCTCAGAACTGCATCAATAGGTGAGGTCTCAATGATCCCGCTTATCCTCGCACCGATACCCTGCACAAGTGAGGGATTTGATGTGATAACAGTTCCAGCACCATCACAAACAGACACGACAGCGTCCAAAATGCGTGCGCGAAGCGCGGTCATAAGCGTTTCAGATGCTCCAAAATCCACAAAAACTCCGAGATCAAGTTTCCGATTTGCAGAACAAAGACCGAAATCTCTCATCTGAAATTCCACTCTCTCCCTCACGATGTTCCTGTCTATCGTTTTTATTCCAAGCTTCTCCCATAGCGGGCAATATCTCACAATCGGCTCGCCTACTTCAACAACTTCACCGCGCTCAATGACGACTCTCGTCCTTCCGAGCAGTTCCAATACATGCGTGTCAGCTGCTGAATGCATGTTGTTCTGTTTTCTCTTTCTGACTTCTTTTCATTTTCTTTCTGCCATGAGCGAAAGCTTTTTTTCTTCTTCTCCATTTCTCATGGAATATGAGACTGATGAGACTGAGATTGAGGGAAGGACTGCTTATCGTGTTCGTGTTGAGCATTGTGGCGTATGCTGGATGCGGCGCTGCAGCGGAGGAGCCACTGCCAATTCCGCCCATGCCTCCGGGGGGGGATGGATGCATGTATATAGATGCGGACAAAGCACATGAGATGCTGACGGATGCGCCATCTGAGACGATTCTGATTGATGTAAGGACGAAATCAGAGCATGAAAATGAGCATATATCATTGGAAGGTGTGGAATCGTTGAACATACCGATATCAGAGCTGGAGCTGATGTCCGAGGAGGATGTTGAGAAGAAAATAAACAGATCAAAGATGATAATTGTTTATTGCAGGAGTGGTTCAGGAAGCAGGCGGGCATGCGAAATCCTCACACAATATGGTTACAATGTGTTCAATCTTGAGGGAGGAATAAACGCATGGAAGAGCGCTGGATATCCGACAACCGCATCCATGCCTTCGCCGCATATGCCCACAGAAACTCCGAAGCAGATGCCAGAAGAAACTCCTGAGACTCCTGAAACACCTGCACCCACTGTCAGCGAGCATCCCACAAATACGCCGCAAAAGAGTCCGGGAGCGCCAAGTGTTCCGGGATTTGAACTCACATTCGCATTCGTCATTTTCGCAGTTTTGCTTTATGCATTTCGTCGCAGGTGAGCAGGCGGCAACTGTGCCCTTCCGCATTCCGCAGCAGCCCCTCATTGAGGTCTTGAGGTATCATCCCGCTGCATGCGGGAAAACAAACCCGCTGTGCTTATATGTGCTTATTACACATGTATTAGTTCCTTATTTATATTCTGTTTTTTCTTAACAAGTAAACCAAATAGCGGTGAGAGCTGCTTAACTAGCTTCAAAGAAGAATTGAGCATTCATTCCATCAGAAATAATTTTATCTTCAAATCGTTCAATAATGTAGGAATAGTAAAGTTATAGTATTAAAAAATTGAGAAAGAAACTTATCAAACCTTCACTGTTACGATTTTGACGACCTGCATATTAAGTTCAAACTCAATTTCTCCTCTTTCGGGTTGAGTCTCCCTGATGTTTGAGATTGGGTGAGACATGCGCAACTGTCACAGGCGGCGTGGATGACAGTTCAGAGCTATCGGAGCTCAACATTCCTGCATTTTATTTCTTTTTGAGATGGGATCCCACTCTCATTTCTCACTCTCTCATCTCTTACTCTCATTTGTAGGCACAAGGATTTTGCCACCACCCCTCGTTTCATATATTCTTGCCCATTCTCCAAGAATTTCCGCCTGCACTGTCTGGTTAGTCATGTTCAATCGCTCTATTTTCTTTCCATGTTTCACAATTATTTCCATGTTTTTCTGTCCTGGATTTTTCACGATGGTCACATCTTGCGGCTTCAACAGCTCTTGAAGGTTGTAATACATAAGAATAACGACCATCAAGCCGAGTGCGAATACCATCGCAACATCAAATAAGTTTGCAACACCTGTCAGAGGCTCGTCCGCATCCCTCCTCCTTCCACCAGCACCTCCTGCACTCCTTGCATTTCTTTTCCTGTTTCCTCCTCTGTCACGCATATATCTCATCAATCCATCACCTCCCTCCCTTTTTCTCCTATCTTTACCTTTCCCTCTTTTTATTCTTCCCCGAACAGCACCTCGCAGATATATGCAATATCGCGCAAATCCCTGTCATACCAGCGGTTTCGCACCTCCGTCATCATGTAAGCGACGCCACCGATCAGCAATCCAAGAACTGTCGTGCCGAAAGCGATGATTAAATTGTTGGCAAGCGTCACCACATCTCCCTGAGAGAGTGCGAGAAGCGCAGGTCCCATCGGAATAAGTGTTCCCATAAGCCCGAGCATAGGTCCCACCCGGACAAGAATCCTCGTTATTTCCGTCCGCTTCGCCGCTTTCTCCTCGTAATCCTGGATCAGCTTCTCCACTTGCACTTTCAAAATGCGCTCATCACGGATACCCCTCAACCGCTCCAAATCATTTATGAAATCGTGGACGAGTCTGCTTGAACCCTTTGAGCGGATAATTCTCAGCGCTTCTGAAAGTTCCTCGCCACTCTTAACTTTGCTTTCTTCAGTTGCCTTTTCACAAAAAATCCACGCTATTTCATCTATTCTGCTCGGATGTCTCCTTCGCTGAATGAACTCATACACGAATCTGCCGAGTTCAAAGAGGGAGACTGCCACACCGCCGACAAGCAATGCCATTACCGGGATAAGCAGTGCATTGGAAATGAGATATATTATGTTTTGCAGTGCAGTTATTGTGCCTTTCAGCGCCTCAAACCATACCATCCCGCTTCACCTCTCTTCACCTCTACTCTTTCATTCTTTTCTCACATGCTTCGCTGCATTGGCATTGTGCCTCCTTCTCTCAAATAAATAGCCGAGAACGAGGAAAGCAACACCGATGAGGAAAGCGGAAACTTTAATGAGATATTCCCACAGTGAGAATCCCGAAGAGCCTCCTGCTTTTTCCTCACCAGGCACAATCATTTTGTTCAAAAGATAGCCCCAGAGTGTTTCATGAGCTCTCTCTTTTTTCACCTTTACCTCCTTACCTTTTCCCGCCTCTTCCGATTCAGCAGGGGCGCCGCCGAATGCAACTGCTTCCCTACCAGATCTGTTTCCAGTTCCGAAGCCTGTGCCAGTGCCTCCTCCTGCTCCTCTGCCCCCCGGCGGTCTCAACTCAGGATTCCTCGTGAGGACATCCCACACCGTCACAGTTACATCATCCGCATTATTGTTCTCATTCAGCTCCTCAATCTTATTGGAGGGGTCAACTTCAACAGATATATTCACATTTTCCTCCACTCTTTGTATGTATCCTGATGATGGCATCGCTAATTTCGGAGCAGTCCACTTGAAATCCACCGTAACGGTGTTATTTCCTTCGTATGTCCCGTTCAGCAGTTCTATTGTTTGCTCAGAAGGCGTTCCTTTGCTTGCATTCAATCTCACGACAAAGTTCTCTGCTTTGCTCTCTCCCAGGTTACTCACTCTCACTTTTATTGTTTGGGTTGTGCCTGCTTTCACAGATGAAGGAGCGCTTTCAAATGAAACTGTCAGGTCAGGCAGGTATGTGACCTTTAAAACCGCATTCGTTGCCATCATGAAATTACCTTTGCTCTGTATCTCCGCTTTGTTATTTGTTGATTCTAAATAATTAGTAACGTCCTCCCAATGATTTGCGGTAAGTGCCATACAGTCTTCTCCTTCATATTTCCAATAGCTTTTACCTCTAGGTGTGCCTACATTCCAACCGTTAAACATGAGTGCGTCTCCTATCGTTACATCATCACTTAAGTCTTCTACTTTCCATGAAGGTATAACTGTCAACAATTCCGCTTTACTCACCTTACTTATATCCACATCACCCACAAAAGAAGCTTTCGCAATGCACTGATCAAACCCAAGACCAGTTGGCCACTCCTTATTTTTAGCCATCATCAACTCCGCACCCTCATTTATCCAATATTTAATAAGTGGCTTGGAGTCGTCCTCATACACAACCAGAAGAAGCATACCTGATAAATATCCTTCATCTATCGTTGCGGTTGCCTCGTAGCTATCTCCCTGTCCAGCAGCGTCATTAACAATATCTGTTACATCATATGCATACGTTCCATACCAGTGATCATGCGCGCTGGCCTTAGGTCGCTGAGAATATCTTTCATCAGGCGATAAATCCACATCATTGAACTTCATATCCACATTCGGGAATTCATCTTTTGACCAAACCCAGTAAAGATAAAGTCGAGCCAGTTTTATATTCACGCTATTCGGAATTTGAATATCACTGAACTTAATATTGCCCTCTCTATATGCACTATTTCCAATTGAAAACAATATATCACCATAAATTTTATTATCCAAAGGAGTAATTTCGTATAAATCGCCACCCATATATCCACTACCAGACCAAACATTTGGAGTTTCCTGTGCCATATTATTCCCTTCACCGCCTCCATAAAATTCATTTGCCTCATTTATGTCGTTCTCAGAATCCACGATTATCGAAACATTGAAATACTTATAATCTTCAGAAAATGGTTTTCCAAAAATAGATTTCTCAATAAATGTTATCTCCTCTTCTTCTCCTGCATATAGCGTTTTATTCTTCGGCGAAAAATCCTGATAGTTCTTCGATTTCCTGAAAACAACAGTGCCATTATCATCCCTTACCTCAAGCGTAATATTGAAATCACTTACCGGGAACACTATGCCTTCTATCTCATTATTGTTCTTGATCTTAGCACTGATCTCAAACTCCTCTGCGAGCACACACAGGAAGTCTTTACTTGGCGAGACAAAGTGTATTTTTCCTTCTTCCTCTTTTCTCCCTACTTTTTTCTTGTACTCCACTAACATGAGATCAATATATATCGTCCCAGTCCTGCTGTTATTATCCTCTCTCAATTCAGTTATGTTATTATAAGGGTCAACAATTACTTTCAGTCTGCGGGGTTGTGTGTAATTTTCGGGGTCTCCCCACCTCGGAGGAATGCGTATTTTAACACTTTCACCCGCTTCTATCGTATTTATATTTTCCTCAATAATTTCGCCCCACTCTATCGCATCTATTTTGAAGCTTCTTCTACCTGAGAGTGAGTAAACGAGCCAAATTCTGTCTCCGTCAATCCATGGAGACCATCCACAAAACTCTTCATCATAATATACCTTCACAGGCACATCATCCGTCTTGTTCTTTCTTATCTCAAGGCGACCTTTGTCACTTGCATCAAGCCACTTGAAATGAACACGTATATTCTTTGCGCCTTCTTTTTTTATGCATCGCATGCCCGTTTTGCTCCCTGTTATTTCTGTTTCTTGATACTCACTCACCTCAAACCTCACAGTGACATTTGATGCATTCTTTACACCCGTATTTGCGATAACAACCGAAGCGTTCCTATCTTCTCTTGAAGGCGAAATGAATTTTGTCGCTGTAAGGTCCGGATAGTTCATCTTTATTTCTTTACGCATATCGTTGTCGCTCTGACTGTTGTTTATCTCATCTATACAATCAAGAGGGTCAACAATCGCTATCACCTCATAATTGGGGTCGCCTTCAATGCTTATGTTATGCCATACTGCACTCACACTCCCGTTCTTGCCCGGACCCAGCGTGACATTCTCGCGTTTTAAATGTATTATATAAGATGTTCTGTTTCCTTTTTTATGATGAATTGCCCAGTCAGCATCAGGAACTGGAGCAATTGATGAGTTCCTCGTGAGGTTAAGCCACAAATCAACCATGAAAGTTGCAGTTTTCGTGCCGTTATTCCTCACTATTGCGGTAATTGTCACATCATCTCCGTCTTTTGGATGCAGAGGATTAAATGTGATGTTTTCAATCGTAGGGTCTCGTGAAGCATTCACATTCAAATGGAGAACAAAAGAATTGTTTGACTCGTTTATCTCTTTTATCGTTTCGTTCCACACAGTAACGTTAATAAAATGATTCCCAGTGGTTGCGAGCCATTTTGTGGTGATGTTCTTCGTTTCGTTCCATGTTTTTGTTGCGTTCAAATGCACATTCTCTTTGTAAATTACTTTTTTTGTCTCATATCCGCTGAGCGAGAACGTCGCAAGGCTATTATTATAAATGTAAACGGTATCCCCCGGCACCGTGATATTATAATTTTCCCAGTGACAATGATATTTATCATACTCTCTATACCATATCCTATTACCTGTTCCATTATAAATCCCTATTGCACCTATTGCATTATCATCTTTGAGAAGATTTATCTGATTGAAATGGAGTTGTATTGCATCCACACCCGGGCGATGAATAATCGTCAGATTCGTAAAATGTATCCAATGAGGGGTTTCAGGTCCGAGATAGCATGCATCAGGAGGTATCGGCAAATAAGAATGTGGGAGGCGTTTATTGAAATGATATCTGTATGTGCAATTTTCAGTTTCGTAATCCACAAAGCTCACCTCCGCAGTTCCGTTCCGCAGTCCAAGGTTTGCCACCTCTGCGGTTATGTTCGTGGTATCCGTGTCTGATAGCACATTATCCGCAGTTACATTTAATACCGTGAAGTCCCTTGTGGGTTTCACATGTATTGTTCGTGATATGATATTGTCAGCTTTGTCATCTTCAGGCACTTTATTCTCAGGGTCTATTACCGCGATGACCTTGAAATCGCCTGCTCTGACCTCTGTTTGCATCGGAGGAGTGAGATTTACCGAACTATTTATGGGCACATTAATCCCTTCATATAACATCGAGATGCCATTCTGATGGACAGGATAGAAGAAAATGATAAAGTCTTCCCATAATCCGCCATAAACTTTAACATTTGCCGTATCACCTTGCACTGGAATCCAGCATTCCTTGTAATCCAACATCTGAGCCCAATTACATACATCATTGAAATTTGATATATTTAATACAGCATTGCCCTCCGCATCATACACTTCCACATCATCGGGATCAAGAGGGTTCCATCGCCAAATTTCATCTCCATACGGCGTACGAATATATTCCTTCTTGGCACGGTCTATTATACGGAGATATACCAGATTAGCGCCGGGATATGTCTTATTCACCCAAACCCAACCATCAGTTGAATGACCGGGATAGGTTTCCCAATGGTCTGGCGAATAATCATAGAACAGAAGCACATTGAAATCTGTTGCGTTCAAACATCCAATATTGGTGATGTTCACGGTGATGTTCACGGTATCCTCGTCATAAGGCTGCGTGGGTTCAAACAATATATCACCATGAAGTCCTAAGGTTTCCCAAGATGTGCTTCCGGTAACTTCAGCACCGGAAACATATATTTCCTTCGCTTCTATATTGTTTGTTTTGTTGGTCTCATCTATTCTATCCCCGTAATCAGCTTCCACCTTTATCACATGCTCGCCGACAATCGCAGTCCAGTTGGCATTTACCGATATTATTGACCCTTTTGCCAAACCCTGTATTGTCTCGTTTTTGATAGGCATATCATCAACGAGGAATCGTATATAGAACTCACTGGCATTTTCTACACCTATATTTGTTACATTTGCGGTTATTGTGAGATTATCGCCGTGTTTTATTGTTTCTTTCTCGCTTATTTGTGAGCCGTTGAGCCATCTGAAGGAGATATTGCAAACTTTAAGGTCGGCAGTTTGCACAGTTATAAACTGTGCCAAGTTATTATTTGATTCGTTGTATTCCGGAACGGAATTTTCAGGGTCAATAATTGCTATGATGAACCGTTCTCCACATGAGGATGCCGTCCAGTTGGCGGAAATATTCACTGTCTCGTTAATATTGAGTTTTGGGATAGAAGCCATGAAAATTTCACTGCTTTCTTCTAAGTAATAAACCTTGCTGACCTTCGCATAAACATTCTCTTTTATCGTCTTCACCACACTTTTATTTCCCAATATCCAGGGCGTCCAGCCGTGGAAACTGTGATCATAGCATTCTACCTCTCTGCCCTTACTATCATAAATGCAAACTTCCCCTCCTTCTATTGCGAGGTCAAGATACAGTCGCATTGCAGTCGCATTCTCACGCTCTACTGCTATCGTAGAGAACCCACAATATCTTTCATTTAATGATAAATCTTCTACATGTCGCCGCGCGCAGTCGTAAATGACAAGGGTGACATTGCTCTCGTTCAACTTTCCACGGTTCGCAATCGTGACATTGATGTAAGCATTCTCACACCGATTGAGAATTTTCGGATTGACATTCAGGTTTTCTACCACAAGGTCTGACGCACGGATATGAATGGGCTGTGTGTATGTGTTGTTGCTTTCGTTTATTTCGTATATTTTCTCCAGCGAATCCACAACCACAGTTATGTTATGCTCGCCTATGACTTCTGGCTTCCACGAAATGTTCACACATCTTGTTTCCGTATATATCGTCCTATTTCCATAACCGGGACCGAAAATAACAGTTCTGCTACCTATCTCATGTTCTTTGTCATCAAGATAGAAGCTGACATTCACAGTGCCTCCCTGATTCGCATAGTTTGTTATGTTAATGATGGCATTCAAAGTCACGTTATCATAAAGGTTTAACCATATTTTACCTGAAGAATCGGGTCTGATTGTTTCATTATTTACTGAAAAGGAAAGATTTGACACGAAGAAATCACGAGATTCACGCACATTCACATTCTGTGAAAAGGTATTGTTCTTATAATCTTCCTCATGATTTTTATTTGAGTCAATTGTTATATTTATTTCATAGGTGTTTATTTTCTTTTCCGTATACCGAATGCTTGCATTCCACGTAAACGAAATAGTTATGGAATTACCGACTGGAAGTTCTTCAATATGTTTGGTTCCAAGCAATTTACAAGATGAAGCAGACTCGTAGAAGGATACGTTGAAGTCAGATGCATTCATGGAGCCAAAATTTTTTATTGTTGCGTTTATACGCACGATGTTGCTGTCCCAAACAATTATTCCATCCTCCACTCTCCCAACAAAAGGTTCTATGGAAATGTTCACAACTCCAAGGTCAGTTCCACCTATATGCGTCTCTTTTTCTACATGTTCATTTTCCACGAATGCCATGAATGTGTAATTCTTACCTGCTGCTTTCGCTTCCAAAGGGAAATTGATGTTCCAGGAGAAATTGCATAGCTTTGATTCGCCAGGTTTCAGCGTCACGGTCTTATTACCAAGAAGGAACTGGTATTCATCTATCAGAAACTCCACACCTAGAAGATTCTTACAATTCTGTGTGTTGTAATCATGGCCTTTTGCATTTACTTCAAGTTTTTTGTCATCGCACCAATCAGTCCAGATATTTTGCCAGCGCTTTTGATCAACAAGACTGTCATTTGTGCAATTACAAATTGACCAATGCCATCTCCAACATTTACATTCTTCGTTCTTGAGGCATGTTATGTGCCAGCAGGAGCTATAGCCTGGTGTAGATTCATTGGTAGATGAAGATTTTATATTGAACACTTTTACTGCTTGCGCATTTGCTCCTTTTCCTTCTGTGACATAAAAGCACACAGGTTCTTTGTTCTCATTATACGCATTTACAACCCCTTTACCTTCTTTAAAAGTTATATTTATGAAATCAAAATGGACCCTCATCTTGGCATTTTCTGGTCGCCACAGCGACCATGTGAATCCTGTTTCACCATGAACGGATACATCTCTTTTCACATAGAACCAAACAGTGCTGTTCGCTGTCGTGTTCCCGTTGTTTCTTATTTCCACAGTTATATTCACGGTGTCTCCGATATTTGGTGCTGATGGGTTTATAGAGAGGTTTAATATGTTCAAATCAGGTGGAATTATATGTAATGTGGTATTCCTCACATTATTTCTGACAAATTCACCCCTGAAATAAATGGAACCACCTTCGCTTGTCATCGTATCGCTATCCTTCATCGTGTCGCTATCCTTCTCATATTTTGATTCGTCAAATTCGTCATCAGGGTCCACCACAGCCACTATCAGATGGTCGCCGCCATGAACGTTTGCAGTCCAGTTGAACGAGATATTAGTTGTTTTGTTAACGGGGACGAACACATTAACAGTGCCAATCCGCTCAAATCGTTCATCTCCAGCGGCGAAATCTGTGTAGTTCACGAAGAATCCAACGCTTACATTCTCACTTACGAGCCCAGGATTGCCTACTGTTGCTACTATTGTCACATTTTCACCTTCTCGCACTTTTTCAGGATAAACACTGACATTCTCAATTGAGAAGTCCCAACCCGGGTATACCTGATCAGTGATATTTTCGGACTTCATATTGTTCGTTTCATCATTGTCGACAAGAGGAACAAAAGTAACACTCACGTTTATCGTATAAAAACCTCTTTCTGGCGGTTTCCATGACACCGTGATATTTGTTGAGTTGCCAGCTGGCAGATAATATATGTTTGTGGTGTTGAAAACAACGTAACTGTTGTTTCTTTGATCTCTATACCTGAAGAATACGGAGAAATTGTGCGCATCAATCGCACCAAGATTGGCTATTGTTGCGGTAATATTCACATTCAGTCCAGCAAAAAGGTTTTCATGCGGAATGTCTATGTTTGTAACCGCCAAATCTGTGCCATTAACGAATATTCGCTTGATTAATATGTTGTTCATTTCGTTTTTCTCAGCGAATACATCATGCGGGTCAATGCGGACGGTTATATTATGAGGACCTGCACCTCCGTAAAGTGTGGTCGCGTTCCACGATGCGGTGACATTTTTCGATTCCGATGCATTTAATATCACAGACTCATTTGCAATCAATGCTTCGTATTTATCAATTTTGAATGCAATGGACTCTGTATTAAGCCAGCATTCCGCATTTATTGTAATATTTTTGCTGTATATGTAGTCAGTCCAGCCTTTTTCTTTGATATTCTCAACTAAATTCCCATTTTCGTCATATATACGAATATAGCCGTAAGAGCCTACCTGAACACGCTTGAAATGAAGTCTTGCACCGGTAACGCCCGGCGGGAGTGAAATAACATCTGTGGAATTACCTTCACCGCTTATTTCTCTTTCAAGTCCTATGGTTCTGTTATCATAATAAACTTCCACGAAAGTTTTCCCGCTTCTATTACCGAAGTTAGTTATGTTTGCTTTTATTTCAATGTTGTCGTTAAGAACGGGCTCTTCTGGTCCGAAATAGATATTAGTTACTGCGAAATCAAGAGAAGGATTCACATCTATCTGCACTGTTTTTGCATTATTCGCCTCATTTAACTCATCTACTTGATTATAAGGGTCAACTTTTACTGTTATATTATGTGTTCCATTTATTACCCAGCCGAATTCTTGCGATGTCAGATTCAAGACAGAAGAAATATTTGTTGAATTTCCTGCACTCAAATATACAGTCTCATTTGCAAGCATCGCCTCATATCTGTCAACTGTGAATTCTCCAGAGTGCGATTCTATGCGTATTGTATCGCCATCGCACCATTTTGTCCAATTATCACTTATATCAGACCAAGTATTATATATCGCAATTGGAATCGGATTATCTCTTTCATAAATCTTAATGTAGGAGTCTGCTGCGATATACGAGAAATGAACCCTTATTTTTAAAGCTTCAGGAATCATAATGATATCGTTGATTATTCTTCCGCCGGAATAATCATCTCTTGTTCTTCTGAGTTCTATGCTCTTATTATCATAAAACTCTATGATAGTGCCTCCTTCTCTATTTCCGAAGTTCGCTATTGTCGCATTTATTTCAATAATGTCTCCTATTAGAGGCTCAGATGGTTTGAATGTTATATTTGTGACGGCAAAGTCGTTCCCTTTATGCACACATATATTTATACTCCTGCAATTATTCGTTTCATTGAACTCCTTTACTGTATCATTGCAGTCAACACAAACCTCAAGTGAGTGATTTCCTGCTTTATCAACTGTCAAATCGAATTCCACATGCTTTGTTTCGTTACCTTTACTGAAAGCAACAGTCGCTTTATCCAATAAATCGT
>JAOQIN010000043.1 GCA_026134085.1 Candidatus Methanoxibalbensis ujae | reverse complement strand
ATCTCACTATCTCAAAGCACTCCGCATATCTGCTTCCGATTTCATAACCTCTGTGTCGTGCTCTCGCCTCCACCGCCTCAAGAAAATCCTTTCCATACTTCTTCACCTGGCTTTTATGCTGCTTAAGAGCTTCCATTTTTATGTGAAATGTCGGCGTGATGTCAACATAATACTGATTTCTGAACCCTAAATATGAGCGTCCTGCAGGATATTCAGGTTCATACATCAGTATGTTCCTCACATATCTGCCGGCAGCGAGCACCGATTGCGTTGTTCTCTTATGGTCTTGATGCGTGTCATGATACCAGTGTGTGTATATTATATCTATGTTGTATTTATCTATGACCTCGTTAATTGCTTCTATAGACTCAACGGAGTAGGGCACCTCTTTATTTTTAAATCCTAGATTAATTACGTTTCTAACACCCAGCACTTTTGCAGCATTTTCTACCTCTATTTCAGCCTCTTCTTTTGTCCTTAAAACCTTTCCGTCATAGGAAGTATAAGAAGATTCCGCCATTATTAAGATGGTGACATTATCACCTCTTATAGCATGTAAAGCGATTGTGCCGCCGCACCCTATCTCCACATCATCCGCATGCGCTCCCACCGCAAGAACATTTCTTGGTCTCCGCTTCTCTTCAATGCATTTATTCTTCAACTTCCTCACATCCTCTCGCCGATTCTTCGCTAATTTCTTTCACTTAATATATAATTTGAAATCCTGTCTGCTCAGATTACTGCGAAATGTTTATCCGATGTTATGTGTTTCATATTTCTGTTCAATGTCATTGCAGCCACGATTATATCAATTGCGGGCAACGGTTTCCCGATTCTCAACATGTTGAAAGTTCAATTGCAAGATTATAATCAGACTTTGAAGGATATAGCACTGTAAGTTTGAAATCAAGTATTTTCGGAAATCCACAATGTTGATTGTAGTATATCCTGTCGATCGTTTCCTTTGTCTGTAAGCATTTATCAAACTGCTTGTATCGTATATAGCCTTTTCCATTCCTTTTCCCGCATTTTCTCATAAGCACTTATCGCCTCTTCAAAACTTATTTCAGACAACTCCTTCATGAAATCCCCACCGAGCTCCGCAAGCAATTCCTCGGTTGTAGCTTCCAGCACATGCTTCTCTAAACGCCGAATATACGATATTATAGCATCTTTGAGGACTTCGTTTCACTTCACATCATACTCCTTCATTTTCTTATACACATCTTCCGGTATAGAAAGCGTTATTTCGGCATAATAAGAGTATCCAAAAAATAGGCTGGAAGTTATGAATATTGGAATTAGGGATTTTGTAGTATCCGGATTTCGAGTTTTTCATTCCTTCTCCCCCTTGAGGTCGGAATTTGGTAATATTTGGAATTGGAATTTTTCATTCCGGCATCTTCCCTACATTGAAAAGCGCATCTATCGCCGCCATATTCGGCACAAAACCATCATATCGCTGTTTGTAAACGGGATGCTTGAAATCCTGAAATACGATTTTTATGCCCTTCCTCTCGAACAACGAAACATCCAGATAGTCTTTACCTTTCGGTCCCGAAAGATACACATCTCCGCCCAAAGCCTCTACTATTTCAACCAATCGCTGTGTGGATTTTGATGTGAAGCCCAACTCGCTTGAAAACACTATTTCCACATCTATATCAAATGCTTTCATGAGAAACCTTATCAGTTCCATGTTCAAATCAACAAGTTTTTCATAGTTCCTTTTATATATTCTCATCAGCTCATCCGCATATATACTGTAATAAGGTGCATCTTTGTAATTATCATGGATGTCCTTAAAATGGGCATCCGACCATTTCACGCCTTTCCATGTTTTGACTTCGTTCCTTATTTTCACTTCGTTTATAGGAATGTGCTTCTTCTCCACAGGAACGGTAAGCCATTTCCAGCCATGATATATTCGTATGCGGTTTCTGTGTTGAAAGTCGCTCTTATTAAACTGAGCATCATCATATATCACAAATATATCCGATTTTGCCATCTTGTCAAAAAATCCAAGATAAGGAAGATAGTTTGGCTGGTGTATTGCGATAATCATTTCCATCCTCTCATCTTATACCTCCATTTGTTCCAGAAGAACGCTCTTATCTCCTCGTCATCTATCTTTTCCCTTCTTCTCAAAAGAGAGGAAAAGTAACCTGCGATATATGCGATGCCCTTGTAATGCGGATTGCTGCGCAGTATCATCCTCATGCTCTTTAGAACGACATGAACGGGGTGAAAGTTGAAATAATAAGCCGCCTCTCCCATATGCTTGTATCTTTCCCAATATCCTTCAACGCCCCCAACTAATCTCGTTTCAATCGCTTTTACATGCTCAAATCTCCTGACTTTCCAACCTCTTATCTTCGCCTTCGCCTTCAATGTGCTGTCCCAACCCCATGTTATTTGAATACCACAGCAATCTTCAAAACATTCTCTCCTTATAAGCATATCTCCGCCCGAAGGTTCATCCTCTTCACCCTTTGGTTGTATTATCTTACCATTTACGATGTATTGAGTTCCACTACCTGCTATTCCCAATTTTGAGTCCTTCTCAAATTCTCTTATCAGCTTCTCAAAAAATTCCCTTTCTATGATTATATCGCCATCAACATTCCCCATGTATTCATAATCAATCCCTTTCTCCCTGCAGTAATCAGCAGCGAAGTCAAAAGCCATCTTAACAACCCTTGAAAGATGAAAACCGAGGTCTCTCTCGCTTCTTTCTTCCAACCGTATAGTTTTTATCCATTCATACCTTCTGCTCGCCTCTTCAAGGATCTGAGGCGTGTTATCTGTGCTCGCATCATCCACGATGACCCATAACAGCGGTTTTATCGTCTGCTCCGCTACTGATTGAATGAGTTCTGGAAGATTCTTCCCCTCATTCTTAGCTGCTGTGACCAGTATGTATCCCTTAGTCATATTTAAATGAAGTCTCTCATCTTCGTATATATCTTCTCCGCAACCGCCCCAATCAATGACATCTTTTTCATTTCAAAATATAATTCAAGTGAAGGATTGAACTTCGCCTTGAATTTTGATATTGTGGGTGTGTTAGCACCGAGAATTTCATAGTATCTGAGATTGTGCTCAACGCCCCATCTGATCACGCACCAGTGGAGAAAATCATTTGAAGTGCGCACCGCAGTCTTAGGCTGTCCTATCCAATCCATTATCCTGTCTTTATAGCATAACTTCACGCCTCCACTCACGATTTCACCGTTCTGATTTCGTATGACGAAAATTTTCATGTTTTCAGGCGCATATTCATTGAATAAATCCATCAAATAACCCTTTGAAATCGGTATTTTTCTATCCTGTTCCTTATATCTTTCAAATAGCATATCATATAAAATCTCAAGCTCTTCTTCAGAACCTTCTTCAAATTTTAATTCTTCTTTTTTCATTGCTTGCTTTATATTTCTCCGTGCTTGTATTGAAAAACTCGCTTCTATATCCGATAAACCGATTGAGATATCAAGCAGATAACTATACACAGGGTTCGCATGATATCCCGACCATTTGAAAGGTCTGCAGTCATTCAATCCCGGAGGCATCCTGATATAAATGTAATGAGGTTTGAAATGCTCATGGATGAACGAATCAACACCTCTCACAAAGTCATGGAGCAGGGATTCCCTCTTTTCCTGCTTCAACCTTTCGTAATCAGAGAGCACAGGACCCATATAGGGTATTCCTGTTCTCGGCGGAGGAGACAGAATTGCCCTTAACATCCCTTTTTTCATGTAAAAAACAGGAAAAACTCCCACTATATTATCCCCTTTCACGCCGATAAGAAGATATAACTTGCTTTTCGTGTATTTCTCTGCAATTCTCAACCATCCGAGTGTGTGGAAAATCGTTCCAAAAGGAGAAGATGCTATCAATGAATTCCAGTTCAGCTCTTCACCCTCTGCAATCCTCACTTCAACGCTCATGACCACTTCTCATATGCGACAATCTCTTCTAATTTCTTCCTTTTCCGCGGACCTGGCACATATTTTGGATATCCGAGTGTGAGAAGCGTGACAACCCTGACATCATCTGGAATATTCAACGCCTCTTTTACTTTTCTTTCATCAAAGTCGCCGACCCAGCATGTTCCTAAACCCTCTTCCACCGCTTTCAGCGTCATATGGTCAACGGCAATCGCAACATCCATCGGATATGCGAGCTGTCCTGATTCCAAAACGCAATCAGTAATCGTCGCACATGCCACAATTACAAGCGGCGCCTCCACCACAAATCTGCTATGCGCAGCCATTGCGAGCTTCTCTCTCGTATTCTTATCGCTGACGACAATGAATTTCCATTCCTGCATATTTCCAGCAGAAGGCGCGAGTCTCCCCGCTTCCAATATTTTTTTGAGCTTCTCCCGTTCAACAGGCTTATCTTTATAATGCCTTATACTTCTCCGCATTTTAATTGCGGTCATCACGCTCACATCCCCCCTCGCAAAAATCTTCCACGATAAAGTTGAAATAAAAGCAGGTATCAGTGCTGGTATATATGATATCGCTCGTTTCAATTTTCCTGAGTTATCAAAGTTTTCTCGCATATAACATTCCATATCTGATGCCAAATGAGGAAGGTCTGTAACTGAACTCAACCTGAAAATTATTTTCCTCAAATAAATTCACCAGTTCATTCACATTATGACCACCGAACTCATGAAATTCTATAGTAAAGACTTTTACTTTCTGTAGAATATCTTCTGGAGTGTTCAACAAAATGTCGAATTCTGCCCCCTCACAATCTATCTTACAAAAGTCACAATCTTTTATCCCGTTTTCATTGAATACATCTTCCAAGGTTATACATTCTACACTTATTTCCGACATTTTCTCCGCACCACATTTCATCACCTTTTCTTTATATACACTATGACCTCCTGTATGCTTTTCATCAAAATATAGTATCAACTCGCCCCTCTTATCTGAAATACCTTTATTGTATAATTTTATATTGTTGATGTTGTTAATTCTTATATTGTCTAAGGCGATTTCATAATTTTCGGGAACGGGTTCATAAGAGAATATCTTCGACCCGCTATTCGTGTTAATAAAAGCCCATATTGAAAAGTATCCATTATGGGCGCCGATATCTATTATTCTTGCTGTCTGATTGAACGGAAAATACCTGCGATATTCACCGAAAGCGAAAATATTCATCATGATCGAGAGGTCGTCAGTCCACCCTCTGAAAAGCAAACTTACGCCATCCAACTTCGCTAATTGCAACCCATTTGCTCCTTTAACTTTAAATATCAGAGGGAGCCAGTTCCTGATGTGTTTTCTGCCCAGAAAGCACCATTTCGCATGCCTTAAAAATTTCCTCATTTTTCTTTTTATTCTATCCCGATCCTTATTTTTTCCTCAAATAATCCTAACGAGTCAGTTATATAAATTTTGGTGGCACCTCAGAGATAACAAATCGCTTCTTACCGCTTGCAGTTAATGGAATTGATTTAACATACTCTATCTCAATATTGACATCTGATTTGAAAAATTTTTGAATACCGCCTATAATAAAATCGGCATCGCTTGAAGAGAAGTCCGGCTTCTTCTCCACCTTGACTGATATTTTATCTTTCGCTTTTTGGATAACCTGAAAATTTTTGATTGTCTTTATGTTACTGAACAAATCTACAACAACTTTGGGAAGCACAAATCCGTTATCTGTGGATAGGCAATCGCTGAATCGCCCCTCTATTGATTTTATCACCAACGGCAAACCCCTCCCACACGGGCATTTTCTTCCACCAGCATACACTACTATATCTTCCGACACATATCTTATCAATGGAGTGGCGAAATTTGTGAAATCTGTGAACACTGCTGCTCCCAACTCACCACGGGATACATGCTCTCCATCTTTATTTAAGACTTCGATAACTCCGTTTTCAGCATCAAGATGATACCCTGTGTGTTCTGGACATTCAAAGGAATAAACGGAGCTCTCTCTTAACCCAAACACATCAAAAATTTCACAGCCGAGATTCTCCTCAACTAATCTCTTCTGGAATTTAAATAAGACCTCACCATGTAGCCAGATATTCTTGGGTCTGAGATTTATCTCATTATCTCCCGCAAATTCTGCAAGCGGATAAATAGAGGAAGGCCATGCTCTTATGAAATCAGGCTTATATTTTTCCAATTCTTTTACAAATGCTCCTATCATTTTTTCACTTAAATCGTATCCGTAGGGAACCCATTCGTTCCTTAATATCTTGAGAAATGCACCTTGGAAAAGGTGTTTGCGAGGAAACGAATAACCGTAGATCGTGACTATTTTATCGCCTTGTTCGAATCCATGCACTTTTTGTATGCGATGCCGTGCTGCAGCTCTCCATGCATCCCTGTCTTTGTCCTTGAAAAGTTTGAGAGGCTTTCCTGTTGTTCCACTTGACATCATCGGTTTCAAATTTTTTCTCGGAATGTTTTTTGCAACAAATGCAGAAATGTTTTTCCTAATGTCCTCCTTTCTCAACAAAGGTAATTTGTTCAAGTCTTCTATGTCCTTTATATCGCTCGGTTTTATTTTCAATTTATCAAATAACTTTCTGTAAAAAGGCACATTCTTGTATGCATGCTCAATCAGCAATCGCAATTTCTCCTGTTGTATCTCCTCTATCTGAGCAGGCGTGAACCATTGGCTCTCCATCAGCTCCTTTTCATATTTCGCCGTTTTGTATCCTTTCAATCCTTGTATGAAATTATACACAGGATATACTACATACCTTACTGCTAATGGATGCATTTCCTCCACACGATCATGCATGAGTATTTATATGTCTTTCTCTTTCCGTCAGCCAATTTGCTATATTATATGCGTTCGTTATCCACGCACCTCTCTTTATGCACTCCTTTATTATCCTTTTGTAAATCTCTGACCTTCCAGGGAACTCTCGCTCATTGAACACAGCTTGATGCCACCGCAAAAGCAGGAGACCATTATATCTTTCAACAGTGTTTATGATTTCCATTATATCCTGCCAGCTTTTATAAGCGCAGGCATTGTCCATTATTATGATTGGCAATTCCCATAGAGATAATATCCTGCCATTTTCGGGATTAAAAGGATGAAATGGATGGCATGTCCCCCATCTGAACCCAATATCTGTGACGAATCCAAGAGAAGCGTCATACGAGAATCCGAGTTTTTCATGATATTCCCATGTTAATGGTATCTCTAAATTGCAGTAATGTTGCGAGATGCCATGAACCCTTTTACCCAATATCTCCTCAAGTGTCTCCTTCTCCCCTTTCATCATATCAAAATCTCGGTAAGAGTTATAAGAGCCATGAACGCCTATTTCCCAACCTTCAGCATCTAACTTTTTTATCACTTCCACAATCCTTTTATCTTTTATATCATATCTTCCCCTATATAGTTTCCATCCGTTTGGCGAGAAAATGCATACTTTCTTCTGCTCGTTCAGGAGGAAGAAGGTGGATTTCACCCCTAAATTCCTTTCAATTTCCATTATTCTGTCAAAGTTCCAGTAGGGTTCATCTCCATGCAGTTTCCTCGCAACAGATGTGATTTGGTTCATTGCTGAGCGAAAATCTCCTCTTCCTATATTTCTTACAAAATGAGTGATATATTGGTAAGATTTATGCACACGGTCAACATCATGCGTCAGGCAAACTGCGAATTTTTTGCCATCAGGCCAGAAAGGTTTGTATTTCAAAGAGAGATTCAATCTTCGGGAGGCAAACAAGAGACAATCAAATAATATTTTCTCGTAATAATCCACCATGGGTATCTTTGCAAGTTTTTCATGTTTATTTTCTTTCATTTTCCAGAAATGCTCCAAATATCCTGTCAATATATGTCCTACTTCATTAAAAATATCAAAACCGACTGCTATACTGTTATTATTTAGCACCACACAGGGATATTCATCCCCTTTGTTATCAACAAACACCACTAAGTTATCACCACTTTCATCCAGTCTCATGGGTTTCTCAAATAAAGGCACCTTTTCATCCTCAATCCTTAAATAACCGCAAATACCCTCTCCCAATTCATTTTTGCTTATGTAAATATTAAATCCATTTATACCTTGAGAAGTGTCTCCATACACGATATTTATTTTGGATTCAGTATTGAAACTGAATTGAATTCCATATTTTTGCATAAAATGGTTTATACCGTAGATTCTCAATGGTTCAAGATTCCCATGATGTATTGAAATATCTCCCTGACTCATAGACTCTATAAATTCGTTTTTATCAAATCCTTTGCTTTTTCGCCTACATTAAACAGTAAATCTATTGCACTCATATAAGGCTCAAATCCCTCCCATCTCTGTGGATATTCAAAAGGTCTGAACTCAAAATATCTTATTTCTATTCCCTCCTTCTCAAATTTCTCTTCCTCCAAGTATTTCTTTCCACCCATACCGGAGATATAAATATCTCCCCCTACTTTTTTCACGATCTCTAAATTCAGATCTGTTTTCGCTAAAGATAAATCTAAATTTAATTCACTACTCTTTATAATCTTCGGACGAATGTCAAAGCATTCAAACAAATAAAATATAATAACTTCATTTAATTCCTGTAATTTAGTATATTTCTTCTCAGAATATATCTTTTCAAAAAATTCTTTATACTCTGCAAAATACTTTGCTCTTCCATAATTTCCCATTATTAACCTCCAATGTTTACCCCACCATTTCCTATCTTCTGGTAAGTAAACATCTTTAATAGCAACACCTTTATATTTGTTTTCTATGGGAATCGTGAGCCATATCCAACCCTCTTTTGTTCTAATTTTATTCCTGTGTATAATTCCATTCTTCGTGAATTTGGCAACATCTAATATAACAAATATGTCAGCTGCTGCTATTTTCTGAAAAAATCCAATCCAAGGTAAATAATTGGGTTGGTGTATGGCAACTGTTTTTCCCATTTCTACCTCACTAACAATCTTATTAATTCAAAAGTTTCTGCAAAAGGATAATCTACTTGTGTTCCCCTCATGTATGCCAATGCTTTTATATATTTCTCATCAAAATAAAAGCGGAAATTTTGCGATTCATATTGTTTTATCGCTTTTATCTTCTTTTTTATATGCCTCTCCTCTAATTTAACGAAGATATCAGTTGTGAAGGTCAAGTTATTCCATGGATGCTCGTAACCCCATATTGAAGCATTCTTTTTGAATGCCCTCAACGCCTCCGCATAAATCACCTGATGGTCCTGATGTATGTCATTTGAAGATGGCACCAACACCAATTCAGGCTCAATCTGTCTATTCAAAGCAATCATCTCATCAAGAATTTCCTGCCTATGTAGCGGGAAAGTTCTCACTTCGTATTCTAACAGGATAACATTTTCAGGCTTAATACCCAGAATACTTGTTGCTTTCTTGCATTCAATCTTCAATACATCCTCAGGGAATCCCTTCGGCACTGATGCCTCGCAACTTGAAAACGCAACATAATATATCTCCTTCCCTTCCTCTACAAATCTCGCTATCGTGCCTCCCGCTCCAATCTCCCCGTCATCTGTATGTGGACTTAATACTATAATTGTGTTTATTGAGAACATTTAATCATCCATCACAAATTTTACACAATTTGCAATTCTTATAATATCTTCCTCACTGAGTTCTGGATATATCGGTAATGATACTGTTCTTGTAGCTAAATATTCAGATATTGGAAGATTTAGCGTGATATTTAATATATCCATAGCAGTCCTTGTTTTATGTAACGGTGGATCATAAAGTTTTCCAGTAGTAATTCCTAATTTTTTCATTTTCTCTATAAATTTTGATTTTTTCATGTTTTCTGGTAGAATTATAGCAAATTTGTAATATGTATGTTTAGCATATCCTTTCTCAACAGGTAGTTTGAGTTTTGTATCATGCAGCAATTCCTTCAATTTTTCTGCTATTTTCCGCCTCATTTCCACCATTTTATCTAATTTTTTTAATTGAATTATACCAATAGCAGCTTGTATATCTGTCATTCGCATATTCATTGGGATTAAACCAGGATAGTATTTATTAAGGTTATCTCCTCTCATATAAATACATTTTTCATACACTTCTATATCATCAGTTAATATTGCTCCTCCATATCCAGTTGTCATGAGCTTTGGACCATAAAAGCTTGTGATTGAAATCTTGCCAAAACATCCTAATTTTTTGTTTCTAAAATTCCCCCCTGTCGCTTGAGCAAAATCCTCAATTAATGTTAAGTTATACTCTTCTACATAACGATTAATCGTATCCATATTAGCAGAGTGTCCGTACGTATGAGTTACAATCACCGCATCAGCCTCTTCTAATTGCTTTTCTGGAACTGAAGACATATCAATATTATGTGTTTCTTCATCCACATCTGCAAAAATAGGATGTAATCTTGCATTTAATACAGCATTCAGAACTGCATTACATGTAAGTGTGGGGATAATCACTGCATTTCTGAGTCCTAATACTTTCATACCCAACCATAATGCAGATGTTCCAGAATTCACCATTACACAGTATTTCCTACCTATTTTTTTTGCAAACATCTCTTCAAATTCTTTTACTTTATTGCCCCATGCGATTAGTCTGGATTCCATGACTTTTCTCACGGCTGCTATTTCTTCTTTTCCAAGGAATGGTCTCCCTAAAGGAATTTTATAGCTCATATATTCTATGTACCTCTATTCTTGCAATATTTGTAAAAACTTTCTGGATATTCCTCTATAAACTCTATCATAAATTTTGTGACATCTATTTTATCTTCCAAAAGCTTTTCTCTCCTTTTCATCCATCTCTTTTTTGATTTATCATCTTTTAAAATTTCTATTGCCTTTTCTAAAGCATGATTTTGATCCGTAAATGCAAACATTAATTTATATTTATTGACCAATTCATCTGCATTTCCGTGGATAGCAGTTACATTAAATATGCCTTGTTTTAATTTTATTGCTTCTATATCTATCGCCGGTGTTCCCAATATTGCAGATTCTACCGCCATTGTTTCCCCTTCACCAATATATAGTTGTGCAAAATATAATACAGAATGTATGTCTTCAGGACGAACGTTTAATCTATATTTTTGAAGTTCAGTTGGAAGTGTCCTTTCTGATGAGATAAAAACACGACCATACCGTTCTAAGGACTTCACAAATACAAATTCCGACCCTCGTTTGATGCCCTTTGAGCGAATATCATGACTTGCAGACCATGAACCTAATCGCATAATTATGTATTTATCATCTTTATTCAACCCCAAATCATCCAGAACACCTGGATCAGGTTTGAAATATTTGGGATGGAGATATGCAAGTTCATGATAGCCGTTGTATCGAACTTGTTTTTTGCCCAAATCTCTTTTAAAACATGAAGGAGTACAAATCACATCCGAGAATGGATTAGTTAACCAAATAGTCAATTTAGCGTGCTCCGTATCCTCAAAAGCTATGTGTGGTTTCCTTATTAATCGGGAAACATGTGCCATACTTTCTGAACCCACACTTGTCAATATATCTGGCTGAAACTCTTTAGCAATCTTATATAATTTGTAATCTCTTATAATCAATTCAACAATCTTGCTGAACAAGTTCTTCCGATGTTTACCAAGATTCTTATATTTAAATTTATAAGCATTTAGTAAATTTAATGTAGTATCAGTAGCTCTCGCAACGACTTTTACTTCATGTCCCTTTTCTTCTAATTTCCATATCATATTTTTAAAAAAATGCACATGTGCTGGATGCTCTACATCAACTAAAATCTTCATTTATACTTTTAATCTTTTTAATAATTCTGGCAGGGATTCCGGCGACCACAGTATAGGGTGGCACATCCTTTGTAACAACTGCACCCGCTCCAATAATGGAGAATTCACCAATTGTTACATTCGGAAGTATGATAGCTCCAGTTCCAATCCACGCATCGTGTTTAATTCTCACTTTACCGACCTTTTCTACATTGTATTTTCTTAGCATTGAACTATTTGGAGTAGATGTTATAATTATAGTGACATTAGATGCTATTGATACTCTATCCTCTATACATAGGTAATGTTCCTTCCCAAGATCACATTCCAATGTAAAACCATTTGCAATGTAAACTTCTTTCCCTATTTTGACACCGCTGCATCTCAATAACCAAACTCTGAGCGAATTTGGAAAACAGATGTTTGCAAATTGACGGCATATTTTTCTGATTAATTTCATGTAAAATCTTCATATCTCGCAATTATTGATATTCCTCCATAAACATTTTCCCCCTCTTTACATAGTATCTTCAATCCTTCTATATGAGGAATAATCAAATCCGTCTGTGATCCATACTTAATCATCCCAATTCTTTGTCCTATTCGAACATTATCCCCGATCTTAACATATGATTCTATTCTCCTGACAGTTCGTGAAGCTATTTGCACAACTCCTACCCTGAAATCTCCAGTATCAATTATTATCGTGTTCCTTTCATTCAGAACATCAGATTCAGCTGACTTTAATGACATGAATTTTCCCCTTATATATCTTTGAAAAATAACTTTTCCCGAAATTGGTGCCCTGTTAACATGCACATCTAAGATCCTCATCGTAATCCCTATAATGTAGCCACTACCATCAATTAAATCTGTTTTTGCTATTTCTTTAATTGAGATATTGCTCTTGCCTTTAATAGCTTCAGGTATAGTTCCCCTCTCAAATTTCCTTATATATCTAATAAAGCCATCTGCAGGTGAAACAATTATTCCACCTTCATCCGGAGGCATTCGCTCTGGGTCTCTATAAAATAAAAGCATTACTCCAAATACTCCCACAAAAATAATTGTAAACATCTCAATTATCGCTATTATAAAGAAATTTAACTCATGTATAAGGAAGTAAATAGAAGTTGTGATAAATCCTGAAACAGTTCCAACCACCAATCCCCCCCCAATTCCAACTTTTATGCCTAAGAATCCTTTTATTGCAACAAAATTTGATATAATCATCGCTATTAAAATCGATGTTATGAAGATAATAAGGATAATTTCCATGCTTTTCACCTGATTTTCCACAGATAAGGAAGCATCAATGTCTCTGCGATAAAAGGTAAGGGATCGTTAAACGAAAAAACTGCAAACTCCTTCTCTCCTTTCAAAGAAGATAAGTATTCTCTCAATGTCATATTTCCCTTTAATATCTCCATAATAGCAACTCCCAGATCTGTATAAATATGTATAAATCTAACATTTTCCTTAAAAAATGTCCTTAATTTGAAATTCTCTCCTCTCAAATCTTCATATAAAAGATAAGGGAAATCCACACCACACCGTATCGCTAAACTATGCCATAACCATGTCCTTGCATTTATTTCCAGTAATTTAAATTCACCATCTCTGACATCTTTTTTAAATTCAATTTCCGAAAGTCCATAGTAACCAATCGCCCTCAGCAAACGCTTTCCCAAATCTACTAATTCAGGCACATATACACTCTCCACAAAAGTGCTTGCGTTTCCAAAGTCCATAGGTCTCTGCCTTCTCCGTCTGCCTATACACATTCCCATAACCTTTCCGTCTTTAAAGAAAGAGCAGAAGGAATACAAATTGTCAGGACTTCCGGGAATCACTTCTTGCACTAAAATCTCTGAGGAATCTATGATATGAGATGCTTTAATATATGCTTGAACGAGCTCTTCTTTCGTATTTGCTTTGAACACCTTTTTCTTTGTTTTCTTGTAAAAGTGGTCTACTATTGCAGGTTTTATTATCACTGGAAAACAAATATCAGATAATATTTCATGCAGTTCCTCTATATTCTCAGGGTAAAAAGTCTCTGGGATTGGAATACCAATCTTCTCCGCCACCTGATAAGTTAATTTTTTGTTATATGCATATTTGACAACATCCCAACAAGGTGTCGAGACCCTATAATATCTCTCTAAAATCTCCCTATGTCTCGACAATGTATACACTGCGGCATCATTTGTAGGCATTAATATCCAACCCTCCACTCCCCTCTTCTTTGCAAGCTCAATCATGAAATTCACAAATTTTGATTCATCGCTTGGTTTTGGTGTTTTTATAAATTGCTTTGTGTAGCGAGAAAATCTGCTGATGCAGAGATGTTTGTCATGCAAAAGGTACACGGGAATGCCACGTCTGCCTAAACTTCTTATAATCCCCAATGCTTGAACATGATCTCCAATTACCATAACACCAATATTTTTTCTATTTTTCATTTTTGTAATTTTTCCAATAAATTTTCAGGCAAGTCTTACCTATGTTCTTTACTTTCTGTATCATAAGCCATTTCACCCAATTTACAAATCCATCTCGCCAGTTCGGAGGATGTGTTAAAATAAGAATTTTGGGTATAATTCCCTCTTCTATAAT
>JAOQIN010000042.1 GCA_026134085.1 Candidatus Methanoxibalbensis ujae | reverse complement strand
TTCATACCTATGAGCGGATATAGTCTGCTATTCGTGTGCTTCTCAACTATCTTAAGCCATCTCCACGTGTGAAATATATAACCATGTGGCGACCTATTCACAAGTTCATCCCATTCTTTCTCATCTTCCGCTATTTTCAGCTCTATTTCCATTTTTCTTCATTCACGCTTCCCCTTTCATTTTCGCAATCTTCTCATCTATTGAGCCTACCACTCTCGCAGGGACGCCAGCGACAATTGTGCGAGGGGGCACATCTTTCGTCACGACCGCACCAGCAGCAACAATAGAATGCTCACCAATGGTAACTCCGGGAAGAATTATTGCGCCTGCTCCTATGTATGCGTTCCTTTTAATCACAACACGCTTCTTAAGCATCGGAATATCAGGTTGAACGCAATGGTAGCTCGTGTCATGAGCAACGATTATCACATTCGGTCCTATATCTACATTCTCCTCAATCTCAACAAGCTCGGGATACGATTCCTCTATGAAAACTCCGGATGCTATATCAACTTTATCCGCAATCTTTGAACCTCTCATCCTATATAATGCCCTCTTTATTCTTCCAAATGGAATGTTCATCGCAAGTAAATGTGATATCTGTAAGTATAAGTCCCTTATTTTCCCCATTTATCCCTCACGCCCTCGTATATTTCATGTAACTGCCTTCCAATTTTTTTGTAACTGAAATTTTCCCTCACATACTCGTGTAATTTCTGCGGCGAGTATTCGTGGCAGTGATCAAGCATGTATTCAATCGCATCCGCCAATGCGTTTGCATCCTTCGGTGGAACAAGAATGCCTGTATTTTCGTTCACAAACTCCTTCTGACCTCCGCTGGAAGTTGTTATAACGGGCTTACCGCATGCCATCGCTTCTAAAAGAACGACACCAAACGACTCATACAAACTCGGAAGCACCATGAAATCGGATTCCTTCAATAATCTTAACTTATCTTCGCCTATCACCTTTCCATGAAATCTCACCTGATCATTTATTTCCATATCCTTCGCCATTTCCTCATACTTTCCTCTAAATGGGCCATCACCGATAATATGCATGAAAAAATCACTTCTTCCCCTGTTTTTGATTATTTTCAACGCTTCAAGCAAGTATGGAACTCCTTTTTGTGGTGTGAGTCCCCCGATAAAGATTATTCTTTTTATATTCTCTTCTTTCCCCTCGTCTTTCTCTCCCTTTTTACTCTCTTGTTTAAAAAAATCAATGTTTATGACATTCGGCACCACTGCATAATCATTTTCAATTCCAAATGATTTTATATGTTTCTGCAATGAATAACTCACAGTAATAATCAAGTTCGTCTTCCTAAAAACAAATTTTGCAATCATTATCCTCAAAGCGTCCTTAAGATACTTGAGTCTGCCTTGCTTATATCTGTCTATTATCTCAGCATGCTCCGTTATTACGACAGGAATTTTGTAGATTTTTCCTAAAACCAGTGCTGATAACCCCGCAGGATAATAAACATGAGCATTTATTACATCTATACGCCCCAATTCCTTCTTTACCTTTTTGAATGCTTTAAATATTGAAATGAAATATTGGAAATGCGTGAGAAATGGTAGATTCCTGAATTTCACTCTAATGACCCTTACTCCTTCCTCTATATTATCATAAAATCCGCCCGATTTGTCGGGAAACGCATGAATAACAACGACATCATCATATAAAGAAAGGGCTTTCGCAATTTCCTTGACGAAGTTCCCAGATATTGGATTCTTCTCATTCGGATACCAACTTGGCACAAACAATATTTTCATATATGAAAACCAAATGACTTCAGTTTAGGATAAATTTTTTCGAATATAGTGGATAGAAGAGAAGATTTCACTGCGGTAAAGCGTATTGATAGCTCTGGATTATACTTATTTTTGAAATCCACAAGCCTCTCAGTCCCCGCTCCTATCTCCTCATATACCTTTAATCCATGAGAACATCCCCACCTTATCGCCTCCCACTGCGCTAAATCGTTGGGCGAGACCTTTTTCATTTCAGGTTTCGCCGCACCTATCCAGAATACAATCTTATCTTTGAATATCAGTGCGACGATTCCGCCCACATTCTTCCCCTCATATCTCGCTATAAACACTTTGAGATTTTCTGGATAAAATACATCGTATAATTCCATTAGATAATCCTTCGGAACGGTCACAATCCTCTTCTGCTCCCTATATCTCCTTAAAAGAGAATCATATATGAACTCTAAATCTTCTTTTGAACCCTCTTCTATCTTTATTCCTTTCTTTTCCGCCCTTTTTATGTGCTGTCTCAGATTTAAATCAAAATTTTTCCATACTTCCTCCTCTCCTGTGAGTATGAGATAATAATCAAAGTTCGCATTCAATCTGTATCCGCTCCATACGAAAGGTCTCGGATCCATAAATGGTGTTAGCGATACTGAGATGTAATGAGGCTTCAACTTTGAGATGAATTCATCCACACTCCTCTGAAAACCTTTGTATATGGATTCTCTCTTGCTCTGTTTTAGTGCATTATAATTCACGATTGCGGGACCCAAATAGGGTATAGCACTGCCAGGTGGGGGAGAAAATACCATCTTCAAACCCTTCTTCTTGAAAAAAATTGGGAAAATGCCTATTGGAGTATTTCCCTTCATACCTATGAGCGGATATAGTCTGCTATTCGTGTGCTTCTCAACTATCTTAAGCCATCTCCACGTGTGAAATATGGAGCCTTGCGGTGATTTATTAACTAACTCATCCCATACTCCCGCTTCTTCTTCCCCTATAACCCTAAGTTCTATCATTTGTTTCTTGCATCTTCCACCATTTCGCTATTTCTCCAGCAGTTGTAATCCAAGCGCCCTTTTCCTTGCATACTCTTATCAGTTTCTCGTAAATCTCCGCCCATCCCGGGAATTCAAGCTCATTGAACACAGAGTGATGCCACAAAACTGTCAATACGCCCCCCTTCCGCTCAACTTCCTCTATCATTTTCATGCATACCGCCCATGGATTATCATATCTGAATAATGCAATATCCTCTATCGCAAGTGGAATTTCAAGTAATTTCAGCGGTCTGCCTTCTCCATCAACGGGATGGAAAGGATAGCAGATGCCCCACCTGAATCCCACACGGTCGTTAAATCCCAGTGTGCTGTCATACTCAAAACCCAGTTTCTCATGAATTTGCCATGTTTGCGGAATTTCAAGGTTAAGGTTATGCTGTCTTATTCCTTCCACCTTCGCACCCAATACTTTCTCAAGCATCTCCTTCTCCTTTTTTAATAGTTTAATGTTCTTGTAAGAATAAAAGGAGCCATGAAGTCCTATTTCCCATCCCTCAGAATGCAATGTTCTTATCATCTCCGCCATCTTTTTATCCGTTATGTCGTATCTTCTGCCATAATGTCGCCATGTGCTTCGGTCAAATAATATCACCTTACCACTTTCGTTTAAGAAGAAGAATGTAGACCTTACATCGAGTTTTTGTTCTAAATCCATTATATCCTCAAAAGTCCAGTATGGCTCTTTCCCTTTAATCTTTTGCAGGAGAGATGAAAACTCCTCTTTTAAGCCCTTCATGTTTCCAGCCTTAAGATGTCTTAGCGAGCGAGTTATATACTGATATGTCTTTCTGATCTCATCCACATCATGCGTCAGGCAGACTGCAAATTTCTTGCTGCTAGGCCAGAATATTTTTTGCACTTCTCTCATTCCAGCCCATATGTAAGCTCATTTTTTTATCCATAACCATTCCTTTTTCTTAACTAATCCTAATGAAAACAGATAATCTTCGGCATCAAACTCAATTTTAAAATGCATGGGATAGTCCTCTGGGATTTCATCTGATTTAAGGTGAGTTATAATTAGAAATCCTCCCGGTCGTAAGTGCTTAACTAGCTTTTTTAATAAGGATTTTTGATCCAAAACATGCTCTATTACATCTATACAAATTATGGTATCGTATCTTTCCTCCTTTCCTATGTCATGTCTCGAAAGGTCTATCATCCTTATTCTGACTCCCCTTCTCTCAAAAAGCCACTTTGCGAATTCAAAGGTTTTACCGTATATGTCAGCATAAGTTACCCTATGTCCTTTTTTCGCGAGTTCTAAACATAGATCACCTACACCAGCACCGTAATCTAATATGTCACCTTTAGCAATTTTTATCACTTCTTTTCTAAACATCTTTTGGCTGATTCTTGTATGCCAATATATCAAATCAAATACATAAAACGGTGTATGTTCATAAAATTTAAGGATTTCTTTCTCAGTTTTTGGAGATAGAATATCCCATAATTCCTTGTTTAGTCTTCTTCCAAGTTTAAGCATGCACATAACTTCCTCCTTACTCATGTCATAATACTCCATTAAATCCTCCAAAATTTTCTTATCTATCGCCAATCTATCATATAGACCTGATAACCACCTCTTAGTAAACTTTGGCAATCTATCCTTAATCCTTAATATAACATCATGATACCAATACATCTTCAATCACCCTTTCAAGTCTCTCTCCCAATTTTTTCCACGAAAATTCATCTAAAAAATCATCTAAAGAAAGGTCAAATGTCTCCTCATATTCATCCCGTTTCCATAATGAATAAAGTTTCTCAATTCCCTCATAGATACTTATAGGGTCATTTTCCACAACAATACCTTTATTATAATTTTTAATAATCTTTGCAGCAATATCTTTTTCATCATAAGTAATATGTAATATTGGCCTTCTTGCAGCCATATATTCAAAAATTTTACCAGGAACTTGATATCCTCCTTTCCAACCAAAGGAAACAAGAACAGATGCGCCTTTTTGCAGAGCGATAACTTCTTCTTGTGGGATAAAACCAGTAAATTCCACTTTCTCATTTATACCTATCTTTTTTATGTAATCTACCACATTAGGCGAAGGATATCCTGTTATCACCATCTTGAAATCCTCTTTTATCATAGTTAAAGCATCAAAGAGTCGTTCGGGTCCTCTTGCACTATATGATAAATTTCCTGTAAATACGATCATAAAATTATCTGAAGTTATAGGCTTTATTCGGTCGTAGAGTTCCTCTTCAAATCCTTGAGGTATGACTATTACTTTGTTTTCAGATAAAGGATAACAACTTAGGTACCCTCTTCTTGTTTCCTCAGTAGTAACAATTATTCTATCCATAGATCTCACAAGTATTTCCTCAATTTTCCTATCTAACGGTGAAGAGGAGCATAGCGCCCATGGATCTCCATAATCTGCGATCCATGGAAGAGAACTCCATCTTTTTAAAAAGAAGGCCACGATGTGAGAAGAAAAGGGAAAAGCAGAGGATATTATTAATCTATATTTATTCTCATTCAGAAGTTTTTTACCTTCTCTTAACGCAAATGGTAACCATTCCACCATCCTATCAGGTATAAATATATGCAATACAGCTCGGTAAATTTTCCTTAATATCCTTTCCTCTTTACTATTTTTCAGTTTTTGATATCTTATCGAGGAAGAATTCCTGTATCTGCTATAAACTATACGATGCATAATGCCGGGATACGTTCGGAAAATACGTACATTACTTGGTACTTCTTTGAGTAAATCAGCACTATATCTTCCATATCCCTTTGCTGGATTAATTGTAAGCACATCAACATTCCATCTTTTAGAGATATATTTAATCAATTTAAGCCATCTCAATGACTGAGGTCCAGATATGGGAGGAAATGAATATGCACATAAAAAAATTTTCATAATTTCTCTCCCCCTCTATTCCAAAATTTTGATATAACAAATCTTCTTTTTCCAGATCTAGCAGGAGGTATCGAATCAACGAATTCAATATTTACTTCCATTTCATCACCAGCATGTCTCTTTATCCATGAAATTATATAATTAAGATCGGCATCCGTGAATTTTTCATTCTTAACTATTTTTATCCTTAATCTATCTATTTTATCCTGGATAACCTGAAACTGTTCCACGCCTTCAATATGCTCAAATAGAATTGTAAAGAAGTGAACTACCAAGAATCCTCCGTTTGGTGTCACAACTATATCTGTATCTCTCCCTTTTATAGATTCCATTACCGAAAGACCCCTTCCGCATGAGCAGAGATCTTTTGAAGGAGTACCAATATCACCTATTTTATATCTTATCATCGGCATGGCATAATTAACAAGATTAGTGATCACAATTTCACCCATTTCTCCTTCAGAAACCTGTTGGTTGTCTCTTCCTATGAACTCAACTATCACAGTTTCATCGCAAAGATGATAATTGTGTTCTTCACATTCAAAAGCGATAGGTGTGCTTTCACCTCCGTAACCATCGTAAACCTGAGTGTTAAAGATGGATTCGATCAGTTCCCTGTAGTGTGGGAATAAAATTTCACCTGTCGTCATTATCGCATTTGGCGTGTGATTTGGCCTTAAATTCAATTCCTCCATAAACCTTGCAAATATGTATATAGATGAAGCATATCCCCGAATTATCTTTGGTTTTGCATTTTCAATGATTTTAAGGAGACTGGGAAACGTTTCCTTGGTAATATCCGCCGAGGCGTAAATGTATGTGCATTTCATCAGCCTATCTTGCAATTTCTTTTTAAATCCGATTCGGGGATTCAAACTTACTTTCACATAGGGATCCCCAAGTCTGAATCCCGCCCAACTCCAGCATCGAAATGTTTGTGCCCAGCCATAGCTGTACGACTGCTTATCTATATAGTATTTTAAAGGCTCACCAGTAGAACCGCTTGAATGAGCCTCGATTCGTTGTGATTTAGGAATATTCTTAGCTATAAACTCTGAAAGATTTTCTCTGATAGTTTCTTTGGTTAAAACTGGCAGCTTATGCAAGTCATCTTTTGTCTTTATATCATCAGGTCTCAGTTTCAATTCCTTAAACAACCTATGATAATACGGAACGTTTTCATACGCATGTCTAATTAAAGATCTCAGCCTTTTGTTTTGCAACTCCTCAAGCTCTTCAGACCTCCACCATTGCGTTTTCTCAAGCCATTTCAAATATTTCTGTATCTTCGTTCCCTGTGAAAGCTCCATTAATGGAAATATAACACACCTGAAAAGCTTAGAATACATTTTCCTCTTTTCTTCCCTCCTTGCAGTTTTCTTTCTCTCTATCTTTTACAAATTTAAGGATAAGAAAGTCCGAAAAGAATTTCAATATAGGAGCATTTCCCCATTTCTTATAGCCTAATTTATCCATAAGTGAAAATATTTTTGAGGGTAAAAAAGTATGAATAGAAAATATTCCGCACCAATAGACTAAATTAAGATTCACTTCATATCCGAGATTTCTGAAATCAAAGTAACTCAATGCCTGTTTTGTGACAATTTTATGATGAATGTATTTCGGATTATCTTTTTCTCCCGAAATGGAGAATTTTATACATAAAAGACGCCGAATTAAAGTCCTTATACTGATTCTATTTGGGTCATAAATGACAAGTTCTCCCTTCTCTCTCAAAACTCTTGATATTTCTTTCATAATTTTCCGCTTATGTGGAGAATAAACAATAGAGTAAACTGCCACAACCTTATCCATAACTCCATCTTTAAATGGGAGATGTTCCATGCTTGCAATCACAATTTCGCCTCTTGATATGTTCTTCTTTGCTTCTTTACACATTTTTCTTGAAATGTCTATACCTACAACGAAACATCTATTCTCGTATCTTTTTATTGTGTCTCCCCCGCCACAGCCTATATCTAAAACATAATCTCCATCTTTAACTTTTAATAAGGTATCAACTAAAACAACCCTTCCGTAATAAAATAGTTCATCACTTCTTTCCCTCTTCCTCCTTCTCAGCATGTCGTCCAATTGTTCGACAAATGCCTCATTCACCCATATATTTCTCATCATATTCCTTCTCAAATCCCTCGATTTTTGTTTTCATAGAAGCTATCAGGGTATCTTTCAATGAAATCGGTCATCCATGCGGTCACATCTATCTTCTCGCTCAAAAGCCTCTCCCTCTTCCTCTGCCATTCCTTCTTTGAGTTCCCATTTTCCAATATTTCTATCGCCTTCTCCAACGCTTTATTTTGATCAGGGTAGAAATATAGAAGTCCATATTTATCACGCAATTCAATGAAGTTTCCACTTAACTCGCCAGTTGCAATCCCCTTAGAAGTTGATTCTATATGTATAGAGGGCGTTCCAAGTATAGCTGCTTCCGCTGCCATTGTTCCCCCCTCTCCTATGTATAAGTCTGCATAATATAGCAGCGAATGGATTTTCTCAGGTGATATTCTCAGTCTGTATTTTTCTAAGTTCTTCTCAAGTTTTCCTTCAGAAGTTATGAACACCCGACCGTAATTTTCAAGTGTTCTGATAAAATCTGTTCTACTTTTTATTCCCCTTAATCCTATATCATGAGAAGCCGACCATGATATAAACCTTACAATAATTATCTTATCGTTATCATTGAGAAAATCAAGCACATTCTCATCAGGTTTGAAATAATTAGGATGCAGATATGCAAGTTCATGATAGCCGTTGTATCGGACATGCTTCCTTCCCAAATCTTCTTTGAAACATAATGGTGTGCATATCACAGATGCGAAGGGAAATGTCAATACATTTGCCAATTTCGCATCTTCCGTATCTGTAAACACGATGGATGGCTTACCTATCAATCTCCCTACATGTGCCACGTAGGGGTCTCCAACTCCTATCAGCATGTCAGGCCTCATCTTCCTCGCCTTTTTAAGTAATTTTCTGACTGTTTGAATGAAATTATGCATTTTACCAAGCATAGTATAATAGTATCTGCTTATGACTTCGTATTTGAAACCATAAATATTTAGCAACTTCAATGTAACATCTTTATCTCTCGCCACAATATTTACTGTATGTCCCGCCTTCTCAAGATTTTTTATCATATATTTGAAAAAATGAACATGCGCAGGATGTCCCATATTTACAAGTATTTTCATTTCTTTTGTTGTTTTGTTCTCTTTATAGGAGGGTAATAAGGGTCAAGCAGAGCAGTCTTCTCCTTCTCTGCGATTTTCTCCCAAAATCGCATAGTAGGTTCTTGAAACAGAAGATTCATAATCACTTTCTTTGAGCAGTATTTCAGCACTTCTTAAATATTTTTCCGCCTTTCTCCACCAAAGATTCTATCTCTTTCATGCTGGCATGCCTTCTCTCCACACATTTATGAGCAGCGGGCTTTTGATCTTTTTATTTATCTGAAGATAAAAGATATAATTATCGTGATTATGTTCTTCTCCTTGGATTACTTTTCCCTTCAAGAACGATGAGTAAATCTATGTCCGAGTCTTCTGTGGCATCTCCTCTCGCATATGAGCCATAGAGAATGACCTTTTTTAATCTTTTGCCATACAATTTTTCAATTTCTTTTTTAAATGCTTCAAGCATATCTCTTATTTCCATGATCCTCAGCCCACATTATTACTTAATCTGTTATCTGTCGCTTAACGGTTTGCTGGTATATGACGCCTGATTGTGTCGAAGCGTAGCGACGCCACTCTTGTCCGAGTGTGATAGCACCGAGCAATCCGAAAGCGAGAGTTCCGAACCACTCATTTCTCTTTTATGATTTTCTGGAGTTTTTCTTTTAGTGATGGTATATCTTTCATCACTGTATCCCATACAGCGTCTGTATCTACACCGAAATATCCATGTATTAAATTTATCCCTCATCCCAGCTATTTGTCTTTATGGTATATTCGGATGTTTGTTTCTAAACTCCATTGAAAGATTTTTAGTAGCTTCCCCGATTATTTCTATTTCCCTTATCACTGCATCTTGAAGCATACGATTGTTTTTAAACTCATCATAGTCTTTATCTCTAAAATATTCTTCTATTAGATTAATGGCGTCTAACATGTGCTTAAGAAATATTGAGTCATCTTTCTTCATCCAAGCACGACCTTTGATTCTTTTTCAATTCTTTCTATCAAATACGGACTAATAGACGCCCTTGTGAGTAAATCTACTTTTATGCCCAACGCATCTTCCAATTCTTGTTCTATTCCCACAAGCTCAAGCAAACTTTTTCTTTTTTCAAATTCCACGATGACATCCAAATCACTTGTCTCTTTCTGCTCACCCCTGGCATAAGAACCAAATATCTCAATTTTCTTTGCACCATGTTTCTTTAAGATTGATACTAATTTATCTATTATTTCATCCATATTCTTCACCTCTTAACGGAGGAATTTCGGACAACGGTTTGTGTGTATATGATTCACCCGATATTGTGAATTTGGGTCGAAGCGTAGCGACTCTATTTCACTTAAAATCATTAAAAGCGCATCCGAATCACTGCTTATTCTCTTCACTCTCCGCTCCCGCAATTTATCCTCAAACCCCATGCAAGCAAGTCCATCGTCTGATTCTTTCACTTTGCACCGTTCCAAGCCAGAATATATAATTAGGGTCTTTCAGCCATTCCTTTAACGAAGGCGCCCAGGAGAAGAGCCCTCTTCTCTCGCCATACATGAGCAGCTCGCATGCTTTTTCAAGTCCTCGCCTGAACACCCTCATCGCAGGTGTCTCTTTCAATTTCTCCAAAATTTCAGCGAGTCGCATGGAGAGATGCCCGCTCACTATTCTTCTTCGTATTTTCGCATATGAAAGCGAGGCGAGAAGTAAAGCACGCTCAAACACGCTCAGCCTCTTCCAATTTCCGTTCCTCATTCCCCTCCGAAAGCCGGCGAGGAGGCTCTCGTATGTGAGCATCTCTTTTTATTCTCACCGTAAGTAATATAATTTTCCCTGTTTTCCCTATAAATAATCACATGTTTCTCTCAGCGGGCGGAAAAACTACTGAACCTCTGAAAAGCGAAATCAGATTATCCATCTTATCACCTCAAAAGCCTCTGCATATTTCGCATTTATTTGAATGCCTCTCGTCCTCGCAAGGCTTCTCACGAAATCTTCGCTGAAATAAGCCCTATCCTTCTGTGATTCGTAACTTTTCAATGCCCTTATTTTCTTTTCAACATGCCTCTCATCAAGAATGACGAAAGCAATCGTGTCAAAAGTGATATTGTTCCAGGGTTGTTCATATCCGAGGATTGTGCATCCTTTGAATGCTCTCAGTGTTTCTTCCCTCGTAACTTTATGGTCCTGATGCGTGTCGTATGAGGAAGGGGTCAGGACCATGTCAGGTTCCACAATTCTTCTCACATCTATTAGGGCGTCCAATATTTCCTGCCTGCTCCTCGGAAATTCCCTCACCTCAAAATTCAAAATCATCAGATTCTCTCTTTTTATCCCCAATATCTCCGTTGCTTTCTTCACCTCTTCTCTCAATATATCCTTAGGACAACCCAAAGGAACTGATTTCTCACAGCTTGATAGCGCTACATAAAACACTTCTTTTCCCTCCTCTACAAATCTCGCTATGCTTCCTCCGCATCCAAGCTCGCCGTCATCCGTGTGCGGACTCAATACCAAAATCCTCTCAAACATACCACATCTCACATCTATCCCTTTGACTTATTATGCTTATTGAACATTCCTAATGGGTCTATTTCCTCACTCCTCTCTCCTATTCTTTTTATAGTTTCATAAATATGCACGATATTTTCACCATAAACAACATCCTTTTCTATTCTGTAAAACTCACCCTCTCTTATCTCGGAATCCTCAAGTGTTTTGTGCCACATATCCAAAATCCTTCTCGGCCCGACAGCAACGAACAAGTCAAAAACAGAAGGAATTATAGAAAAAACATCTTTGGCTATTTTCAGCAATGTGTCAGAGAACAGATACAATCTGCTATATCTACGAATGACATCCTCTTCACCATTTTTTATCTCATCTGCAAATGCATTCCTCTGCTCTCGCACCTTCAAAACCGCTCTTTCCTCGCTCAAAATATCTTCGTAATTCATGAGGAAAAATGAGCATAACTGCTTCAGAACCGCTCTATGCACCGCTCCCAAATAGTAATCTTTACCAGACCACACAAGCGTTATCGGAAGATTGAGACCCATCGCCCTGGAAATCTCATTTGATATGATTCCGTATCTCAGACCTCCGCCTGCGCCTGAAATGAAAAGCGATGTCCCCAAACCCTCGGAAAAGACGAGATTTCTCAGCACCGCCCTCGGACTCACTCTGCTGAAAATTTCACTCAAATTCTTATCTATCTCTTCTTTCTTATGGCAAACCGGACATTCACCCACCCATTTATCACCGCTCAAATAAAGAGGAACTTTTCCACCGCAATCACAATGATACCAAAAAGGGATAGAATTCGCATCGCAATATCCTATATCTTCCAAACCCCTTCGCCTCACAACCTCATTATGCATCCTGTTATATCTTTCAATATCAGAAATCACACGCTCCCATTCATCAATAAATATTTTTGCGCTCTGAACATCCGAATATCTGAAAAAAATGACTTTCAATCCCATTATACGATTGCAAATTCTTGAGAAAATGAACGCATTCACATCCGAAAATTTGTCAGCAAGCTCGTAACTCTTCCACATCTCTTCCTCTAACATGTTCAGATGCTCCGTTTCATCTTCTACTGCTATTCCTTTCGCTCCCTCCATCGCCTTCCTGTAAATCCCTTTTATTCGCTCTATCTCTTTACGCCATTCATCTTCAGGTGGTTTATCTATGGCATTGAACCTCTTCCACTGCTCTTCCCTTGAAATTTTGAATCCTATCGCCTCGTATCCTCCCTTCCTCGCAAAAGGTATTCTGTTCTTATATAAAAATCTCGCAGTGCATAGGTTATAGTCGAAGAAACCGAAAAGAGGAATGCTTTCTCTACCATATTCAGCGAGCATTTTATCAAAAAAAGCGAGCAAGAACGCCTTCTTCCATACGCCAGCATATGGAAAGAAATTCGGCTGATGTCCGGATTCAAGGACAATTGTATCTTTTGTGATTTCACGCTCAAAAACTTCCTTCACTTCATCGTATGTCCCCGCCTCCCTGTGAAATTTCTCTGAAATATTTTTTATCTTACTCAAATTCGCCATCTGTCTCGCTTTCAGCTTACGAGAGGAAATCAATCGTGTGAATTCCTTTATATCCATCTCTTATCCCTCACTCTCCGTTCTCTTTTCCGTTTCCTTCCTACTTTCCCCCTCCTTTTTCTTCCTCAGCTCTCCCTCCCATTTTCCTCTCTGTGTCTCTACACCCTTACCTTCCTCCTCTCGTGTCTCTCTTCTTCCTCCTCCCCTCTCTTTCTCCTTTAATTTTAAGAAAAATAATTCCAATCGCCAAATAATGAGTGCAAAAGCGGTGAGTGTGAGCAACGACAAAACAATATTCAACGCTGTTGTCGGAATATGAAGCACTAAATCTATGAATAGGACAGTAAGCATGTCTGCAACGATGCTTAATGCTCCAGAAAAACCTATCCTCTCCGCAATACTCAATTCCTTCTTCGGAAATATAGCAAGCAATAATGCGAAACCGGGAACAAAAAAAAGAAATAGAAGTCCGAAGATTACCCTTAATATGCCTAAGATGTCTATCATATCCCTATCTCCCCTGCTCGCATCTACACTTCCAAAGCCTTCTCTTCTTCCTCCTCTTCCCTTTCCGTTCCTTCTCTTATTTTTCTCTTTATCCTTTGGATGCCGAAATATGAGAATATGAGGATTTGAGAGAAGAGCAGCCCGAAGAAATCTGCGAGGAAATCAAGCATGCTCGCACTTCTATAAGGCACGAATGACTGATGAAATTCATCTGAAAGCCCGTATATGGAGCCTATGAATATAGATAAGGGCGCAGCATATTTGCTGAGCACGCTGTTCCCTGAAGTGCTGATTGTGGGATGGAGAAAGAAGCCGAAAATCATGTAAAGGAAGAAATGAGCGACCTTATCGGGATTTCTGTAAGCGATATAAAATGGAATGACAAGAAACTTCATGCCTAAATCCTCAAGAACACTCACAATACCGAAAAAGAGGCGGATGTCCGGAGGCTCTGGCGGATTTGATAGCGAAGATAAATAGAAGAGAAAACATGCATATCCGAGTGTCATGCACAGAAATATATGAAATCTTTTCCTACCCTTCATGTGTTTTCATGAACCCTTCTAATATTTATATCATTCAGAAGGCGCTCATCCAACGCTTCTTCCTACGCAGCAGGAGACACAACACTGAAAAGTCTGATGTCCACATCATTTAAATCATGAGAAAAAAAGGAAAGGATTTACCGCATACAACTCACAGTTTCTCATCCGAAGACTCATCCTTTTCTCCTGAAGAGAAACAATACTGCGAGCAAGAATACAGGAATCAAAAAGGTCGGCGTTGAGAATTCTGGAACCGAACATGTTCTTCTGAAATATGCGAGGATGTTGTCCAGAAGCTCTTCGTTTTCCCATTTGTTGAAGCGCCATTTACTCCACAGCCACTCGTCGCCTATCGCCACTACCACGCCTTTTCCGGCGGTGTCG
>JAOQIN010000041.1 GCA_026134085.1 Candidatus Methanoxibalbensis ujae | reverse complement strand
GGTGTGGTTCATTATCAATGAAGGAGAGACAAAAACTGTCATATATCGTCTGACAGTGCCGGATAACGCAACAGAAGGAAACTATTTAATCGTAGGAAGAATAAGTAACGCATCTGGTGTCATAGATACAGTGAAAGGTGAGAGCATAATAACCGTGGAAGTGCCACCAGCACCTAAGTCGGCGAGTGCCGTTCGTGAAATAGAGAAGCAGACATTGGAACCCGGAGAATCAACAAATGTTACTGTTATAATTACGAATAATATCAGTCAACCGTTGTCTTTAGATGAAGACATTCCAGAGGGATGGAACTTGACGAGAGTGAGTGACGATGCGGACGCTTATAAACCGAGCACAAATGAATGGGTGTGGTTCATTATCAATGAAGGAGAGACAAAAACTGTCATATATCGTCTGACAGTGCCGGATAACGCAACAGAAGACAGTTATAACATCACAGGTTGGATAAGCAATGTATCAGGCGTAATAGATACAGTGAAAGGTGAAGATACAATAACAGTGGTACCAATAACGCCTACCCCAACACCAACACCTACTCCAACACCAACTCACCGCCGAGCGCCTGGAGGAGCACGAGCAGCACCACCTGTAGCAGCGGGAGAGACATCAATACCGACGACCGCGGAGGGAGAAGTGACGGCGACAACAACTGCTAAATCTGTGGATGAGAGAGCGGCGGTAACAATTCCAGAGGGAATAAAGGCGACAATTGGAGGTGCGCCAATCACGAAGATAACAATAAAACCGCCTTCCGTTCTTCCAGCTGTTCCTCCGCCGAATGTTGAATACAGGGGTTATGCATACGATTTCGGGCCGAGTGGTGCAACATTCAGCGAGCCTGTTGAGATATCAATCACATATAATCCCGCAGATTTTGAAGGCTTGACACCGGTCATTTACATGTATGATGAGGCACCAAAAGCATGGAAGCGCCTTGACACAAAAATCGTGGGCAACAAGGTAATCGCAAAAGTGACATACTTTACCACATTTGTGCTGTTTGGAGAGAAAGTTGCTCCAACACCTACGCCTACACCCACTGTGACGCCTGCACCGTCACCGACACCATCGCCAACTCCATCACCCACACCTTCACCGACGCCATCACCGACACCATCGCCAACGCAGGGCTTTGAAATAATGGTTGCTATCGGAGCGCTTCTCATAGCTGTGTATCTGGTGCGCAGAGAGAAGAAAATGTGAGTGAAAAGCAGAGCAGAAAAAATAAAAAAATAATAAGGATGGGGGCTGTGTCCCCTTTTCTTTTTTTTATAATTGGTTTATTATTCTGACGAATTTATAGATTGATGGATGATGTATAATATGGAGACGGACTATTTAGACTCCTACCGAAAATGAGATTCCATCCCTCCAAAAGCGGGGAACTTGAATCAGGTAAAGCGATGAGAGCATGTTGATGAGCTTTAATGAATAATATGAGGGATCAGTGAGGAATGGCATGTGAGCGACGCACGCAGTGCAGATGAGATGGCGTGATATATATGAAAATTGTCATTATTGGATGTGGATTTGCAGGATTGAGTGCTGCTGAAACGCTCAGCAGGAGAATTGATGCCGATATAACACTGATTGATCGCAAAGAATATTTTGAGAATCTCGCATTACTGCCTGAAATTTTGAGTGGAAAAGTCAATACATCCGATGTGACGGGAGATATAAGGAAGTTTGCGAAGAGAACGGGTGCGAATTTCATTGTGGGAGAGGTATATGATGTTGATTTTGACGAGAAACAGGTGTATCTGCGTCGTGGGCGAGGGACTGAGGTTTCAGCGGAGAGTTATGACTTCCTCATAATATCAGTGGGTGCTGAGCCCTCTTTTTTCGGCATTCCTGGAGCCGAGGAGCATTCATTCACTGTGAACTCGCTTGAAAGTGTGCTCAGTGCGAGGAGAAAGCTTGATGAACTGGCACAGGCACAGGCACAGGCAAAGCACTGGCACTGGCACTGTGCGGTGGAAGGTGATGGCGTGGCTGAGGATAGAAGTGGCGTGGCTGAGGATAGAAGAGCGGGGGATAGAAGCATTGATGTTGTGATTGCAGGCGCTGGTCTGACGGGTGTTGAGGTTGCGGGAGAGGTTGTTGATTTTTTGAGAGGTCGTGGAGCATGCAGGATTGTTGAGATGATGCCGCGTGTTCTGCCTGCGATGCCAGAGAAGGTTTCAAGGCGTGTTGCGCATATGCTCGCGCGGAGAGGTGTTGAGATGCTCACGGGTCATGCCGTTCAGTCTGTGAGGGAAAATGAGATAGAACTCAGGAAGGTGTCATCGTCTGAAAGTGTCGTGCTGCATTTTGACATGCTTATATGGACAGCGGGTCTCAAGCCAAACCGCCTATCTGAGCGAATTTCCGCACCTAAGGTGAGGGGATGGCTTAAAACTGATGATTACCTGCGTGTTTACGGATTTGAAGATGTGTATGCGATTGGTGACATCGCACACTTTGAGCGTGCCAGCAGGACATCTGGAAAAAACGCGGAAGAGGCGGAAAGGCAGGGGAAGGCGGCTGCGGAAAACATCGCAAGAGCGCTTAAAGGGAAGCCTCTGAAGGAATACACCCCCAAAAACACGGTCCAAAACCCCAGAGCTCTCATCTCAGTCGGAGGGAACGAGGCGATCGCCTACTTCAACGGCATACTCTTCACATGCTTCGCATATCGCATCAAAAAACACATTGAACGAAAGTTCATGCGGAAATTCAGTGTGAATCGTGGGGAGATTTGATGGCAGAAGCAGGGCGTGAGCGCTAATAAGCGTCATAATAAGCGTCATGGAGAGTTTTGAAAAGGCGTTCAGCCTCGCTCAACTGCGCCGGGTATCTCCTCCGCAGGAATCTGAGAATATCCTCACGCGTGCATGCATGCAGACCAGCTGTCAGAATATCCAGCACACAGCCTACAACCCTGTCACAGGCATTGATGGCATCAAGCCTCCACTTCGGCAGTTCTATGGTGAGGCAGAAATCCTCCTTCCCGAATTCCCTGCGCAGTATGGGAGATACGGAGCCTATGAGAACACATTCACAAATCTCAACGAGCGGTGGTGCTCCCTCTCTCTCCAATCTGTCTTCAGCTGTCAGCCTTGACAGCGCATTTATGCCATATGCGTGCAGCTCAAAATAGAAACTTGGCTTAAGCTCTCGCACCAGTGAAAGCAGTCGCCTGCCCTCAGCTCGCTCGTAGTATTCATGGCGTAGCACACTCACATACGCTCCTCGCCTTATGAGACAGGGAATTATCACGATTTCACCACAGTATTCCCCCTCATCACGCACTTTCTCGGCCAGCATATTCAGGAGAGGTGCAGTGTGCTCACACTCATCCCCGTGCATGCCGCCGACAAAAAGCTTGGTCAGTCCTTTCTCATGCAGCGGCTTGAACCTGAACATCTTAAATGAGAATTATGAAATAACACAGAGGTGATTGTTATGATACATATTGAATGGGCTGATGAGCCACATATAATCGTAAAAAACAGGAGATTCAAGCCGCATGTCCGCAGATTGAAGGATATGAAAGCAGTTCTATACGATCAGGAGTTTGCAGAGCATGCAGATCCGGAGATGCCGCTGTATTTCATGTATCGCGACATCTCAGCGAGCGATGCTGACGCCCATAAGATGATGAAGAGAGGAATCCGCTACGACATCACAATAATTCCTCCCAACACGCTCGGCATTGAATTCGTGAAGACGATGGGGCATTATCATCCAGCAGTTCCGAGCGCACCGCATCTCACATATCCAGAAATCTACGAGGTTCAATCGGGCAGGGCGCATTTCCTGCTTCAAAGGCGGGAGGTGTTTCACGGTGTGGGGAGGCGAGAGGCAGTGAAAGTGAAAAAGGAAGAGTGCAGAGAGGAAAAGGAGGATTGGCAGCTTATAACTGATGTCGTTTTGATAAGTGCAGAAGAAGGAGAGAAAGTTGTTATTCCGCCCAACTACGGGCATGTCACGATAAATCCAGCGGATGAAACTCTGTGCATGGCGAATTTCGTCGCGAGACATTTCTCCTCAATATATGAGGACTATCTCAACAAGCGCGGCGCTGCATATTTTGAGCTTGCAGACGGCAAATTCGTGAAGAACGAAAGATACGGTGAGCTTCCTGAAATAAGATTTTTGAATGCGCCTGATGACATCATTCCGGAAATGCCAATGTATATGCTGAAAGATGACGACATGCTTGATTTCCTTGTTCATCCGGAGAGATTCAGTGACATTTTTGAAAGATGCCTGAGCAACACTAAAGACTGAGCAACACTAAAAGAAAAAGTTAAGTCCTCCGCACTCGCACATAAGGTAGTGCTGGCGCGTTGTGTGATATGTGGGAAAAGAGCAGCGGGAAGATGCAGATACTGCGGCGATACGCTTTGTGCGGAGCATCTGCCGCCTGAAAAACACTGGTGTGTCGCTTATTACGATGTTTCAAGCGCTGATGAGGATATTGATATGAGAAGCGAAATTAAATCAGGAGAGATATCCCCTGTCATCTCATCCTTCAACATATTCTCCCATAATTTCTCTTTACTGCTTCTAATCGCCATGTCTGTATCCTTTGTCCTCCAGCTTATATATCCACCATATACAGATCTGCTTATTTTGAAACCCGCTTATTTGATTGAAAGGCCATGGACGCTTGTAACTCATATATTTCTGCATTCTGGTTTTGAGCATTTTTTCTTCAACATGCTCTTTCTTGCATTTTTTGCACCCGTATTGGAGAGGGCAGTGGGTAATAAGAATTTTCTTGCGGTATTCCTCATCTCAGGCATTGCTGCTGGTGCCGGCTGGTGCCTGACAACAAGCAATCCTCTCAGCGGAGTGTTGGGTGCGAGCGGTGCTTTGTGCGGTGTTTTCGGCGCGCTTGCCGTGCTTATGCCAAGAATGAAAATATATCTTTTCTTTCTGATCCCTATGGAAATGTGGCTTGCAGCGATTTTGTTTGCGTTGTATGATTTCCTGTTCGCGTTCGCTCCCGTGAGCGATCATATCGCGCACACTGCTCATCTTTCAGGTCTTTTCATAGGCATGCTCGCGGGGGAGATACTTCGCCGCCGGCATCATAGAGTGATGCCCATATACTGAGGATATGCCCAGCCGATGCGATGCGGTTCGTATCCCGCAAGAAAGATGAACAGCGGCACGCCTACAAGCTGTAACAGTGCCTCCTCCATTCCAGCACCGCTCACCCTCCACTTTTACCTTTTACTTTTACATTTTAATTTTACCATTTATCTGCTGCTTGCTGCGAAAGCGTGGGCGAGAGAATGTGAGGAGACCTCACGCATAATGCTTTCTTTTTTTATTATTTCTTTTTTTTATTATAGTATATTGTTAAATTGCATATGCATATATATTCGTGAAATTACAAATGAGAAGGGCGACAAACTCAAATTGGATACGGCAGGGACATAGTGGAAGTAAAAATTTGCATATGCTCAAGCAATGAAATGCTCAAGCAATGAAAGTTTTGGAAATCAGCAAAGTGTTCTGATATCAAATTATGTAAGGTCATTCACAACTTCAACAAAGGTCCCAGCAAAGCGCCTGGCGAGGCGAGGGATTTTGGCGAGCGTAACAGTATGTCCGCTGTTATACGCGGCGAACGCAATGAGCGTGGTCGCTGAAGGAGCATGCCGACTGTATATTTTTTAATTTTTTATTTTATTATTATTATTTTTTATTATTATATAATAAAATTATATTTTAAAGTCCCCATCAGTGCAACACTCAAAGCTATAAATAATAAATATTCAATAATTTTCGTTCCAATGAAGACACGGCTTCCGGACAGGACAGTATTCAAGATACCCCAGCTCCTTCATACTAGCGATGTTAAAGGCTGCGGAGCTGCGGAAAAAAGTGATGCAACCATTCATATCTCTGCTAACAAACTCCCGTCGGAATACTTCCTGCGATTGTTTTCATTTATCCTCAACAATCCTCAACATCAAACCATACCCGGTGTGTTGGACTTGCCCAAATCATTTTGCTTCCTCTATATCAACACAGTATCATCCACCACACATGCTCCTTTCTCCTGGCACGACATACAGCCTGTGCAATCTCTATCACATCAAATAAATCATCTCACATTCGTGGCCGTTCTCCTCCGCTCCTTTAATATTCTCGATATTTAATTAAACATCATGTTCAAGCGTTCCAAGAAAGGGAGAAGTTTCCTTCTTTTGGATTTTTTGTTCATTAGGAGTAAATACAATGTTTATGTTGACTTTTTCACATATTTTCGGTATGAAAGGGCGAGTATTCCTGATATCCCGAAATCAGCGAGCATTTTAATGTCATCAGCGTTCAAAGGCGCTTCATGAGCGAGTGCTTTTGTTCCGCTTCTGCATATGATACTGCCGCCTTGCATATTTACACCGACATATCCACTGCATTTACCTCGCACGAATATGCGACCTCTCCGCATCTCAACACCCAAGAACTCAGCGGCATCTCCCAGAATACATATTTCGCCACCCATCAGGCGCACTCCTGCATTCATTCCAGCAGAGCCCTCAACAATCACGCGCCCTTTTCGCATAAGGATGCCGACGCTTAACCCTGTATCGCCGCATATTCTGATGGTTGCGTGTGTGCGAAGCCTCGCTCCAACTGTGCATCTGAGGATCCCGTCCCTCAGGATGAGTTCGTCCCCCCTCATCTCGTTAGGCTCACACAGATGCGCCTCTTCACGATTGTGAAGGAGCCAGGATATTGACACAAACTTCTTGTAGCCACTCAAGTCAGAATGCACCTGAACAACATTTCCGAGAGGCTCCCTTACAGTGCCACGCACATATATCGCGCCTGCAAGCATGCTCATTCCCAGATAAGCGCCCGCATTTCCATCAACGATTATTGCGCCTGTATCAGCGATCTCACAGCCGGAACCCCCGAAATAGCGTAGTGAGACACCCATGCTCGTTCCGAGACGCTTTCCAACATCCCCTTTTATCCTGACGGTATGACCGTTTTTTAATGCATATACAACATCCTCATAAGTGACTGAAGTGCCGCTCTGTGAGGGTATCGTGTCCTCAGGACGCAGAAGGTCGCCTTTATGCTGCCAGTAAAAGTTGTATGTGAAATCGCCTATGCAGTCCTGAGGGCTTCTCAAACGCAGCTCCATATGAAAGAAATTGGAAAAAATTAAAAAATTCTGCATCGGAAATTCCAATCCAATTGGCACTTTACGAAAAGAGCACATCATGCGAATGAAGTAAGAGTGTTGCTGTGATTTAAATTGTTGCTGTCGATTCCTACATTTTCAAAGGTAGGATACAGCAGAGGGTGGGAAAGTATATGTTGTTTTATCACTTCGTAGGGTAGGGCCTACCCGAAGTGAAGCCCTCGACCGAGACAGGAAGAAAGAGCTGCCTCAGGGGGATGAAATGGGAACCGAACCTCGCTGGAGGAGGATGCCTCTCATTTCAGTGAGGGGAGGAGGTCACTTCATCCAAAGGGCTTCCTCAGCCACTTAAGGAAGTGAGAATCGGCAATTGTGCAAATAGATGATGAAGCAGAAAATTATCTCATAATAGAATGAAATTTCCTGACGGATTCAGATGGAAAATTATAAAATTGAGGGATAAGTCCGTGAAGAAAGGAGCCCCCTGTAGTAATCCTTCAAGCGGGATTCTCTTACCTCAGTGCTGAGTATCAGAGAGGTATTTATCAGAGTGGTATTTCTTTATTTTATTTTATTTTATTTGCGTATTTATCTGTGTATGACTCGCTCATTGCTCTCGCAGGAGAGCAGCAACAGATAGAGTACGAGTAAAACTGCTAATGCGCTCATTGAAATAACAGCCCCTTCCAATGTAGTTGGAGTTGTCGCTTTCTGTCTGCTCTCCTTTACGTCTTTGCATTGGATGATGGATGGAGAATGGAGAATGGAGAGAAGGGAGAGTCATACTCAGGCTTCTCTCTATATCTAATAAAACTAAAATAAACTAAAATTAAAAAATAATTGCGCTGCCGAGTTTTGTTCGGATTTTTCAGTCGATAAAACAGCTCTTGCTCAGTTTCTTGCTCAGTTAAAAAATCAAAAATTTGTATAAAGATCTCTCAATATTTGCAAGTTGTTGTGAGAGTATATGTAAGAAAAATAAAGATGTAAGAAATAGGAGCAAGGAAATAGGAGAAAAAAATAAAACTTTTTTAACTTTCGCCACTTCCTTGCGTTTGTGCGTTTACCATGCGGTGTGTTTCCAGTTTGCGCCGACGATTGCGAGGTCCATGATATCAATGTAGCAGTCGTTGTTCAAGTCCGCCCTGTCAGCCTGCGGATTGTCCCAGCACGGATCGCAGCACTTGCATTCACATGCTGTCTGGTTACATCTCTCATGCCAGTGCTTGCCGACATATGCGGCATCTATGATGTTCACGACTCCGTCTCCGTTTGCATCACCCGCGATGTAAACTGTCACGTTGAGAGTTGTTGAATTGCTCATCTCCCCATCATCAGTGACAGTGAGCATTGCGACAAAGGGCTCGTAATGTCCATCAGGGCCGCCCACCCATATCCACGACTCGTACTGGTGTCTCTTCATGCAGTTTTCTATACCTTCGCTCGTTCCATACTGACCGTCGCCGAACGCCCATCTGATGTATGAGATGTTGTAGTCCTTTATCTGGTCGGGATCATAAGACTCGCATGCGCACAGTATGGCGAAGCACTGGTATTTCTTCGCCGCATTATTGAATCTGTGCTTTGATTTTGCGATCGCAACGGGCGGATTGTTCTTGTATATCGTGACAGTGCCGTTGTGAACCTCATACCACTTGTTCTCCCGCTTGTCTGAGTCTACGAGGACAACTTCTGTTATGTTGATATAGGTTGTGGTACCAGGTTCTCCGATTGCAGTGAACTGTATTTTTGCAAGTGTTCCTCTGCGTGTCACGCCAGTGTCAGTGTCAATCCTCGTCTCAGCATACTCAATCGTTCCTGTTGCGTGGTCTATCTTGTTGATAACGACCATTGTCTCGTTGCCGTCCTGGCTCAAGAAGTCTCCTGAGACTTGCGACTCCGCCCTCAGCACACTCGGATCATACTTGATTGTATATTGCACAGCGTAGACATCCACCATCACACCATTCAGAATTGCCGTGTATGGATCAACAACGACTTCAATGTCAAACTGGTCCTGCGGCTGCACTGTCACATTCGCAGGCACAATCTCCACCACCTTCTTCTTGCCCTTCTCCAGCTTCAGGAATGCATTCGCCATGCACAGGTAATCGCAAGCGTCCTGGAACTCAGCGATGTTCTCGCCCTGTTTGAGCAATGCCACTGGTATCTCGGTCTCATTTGCGGTAATCTCCTGATAGGACTTATTGTATCCGGAAGGAGTCCATCCCTGTCCGGGGTCAAGCTTTGCTCCTGTCAATCCACCTTTCCATTCCTTGCCATTGAAGAACAGACTGTTCCTCGCAGGCGTATAACCACCCGCACCTGTTGAGATTGTTATTAAATGTGCATCTGCGAATTTACTTATGTCCTCAGTAATATTGAATATAGCGTGTGCAGTAGCTTCTTCCGGGCTGACGCCGTACCAAGCTTTGCATCCATACAGCAAGTCGAATCCCTCGTTGACATAGATTATCCGCTCTGGCTCATTTGGATGCTCGTAAATCACCGCGAGAACCATGCCCTGCAATGTTACCGTGCCGGGACCAGGTTCAAGAAGGTTGTAAACTATTGCATTGTTTGTTTCATACGGTTTGTAATCGGCAGTTACATCATAAGCCAGCATACCTGTTGGATAGTTAGAGCCGCCGAAGCCTTTCCTGTCATAGTAGTGAGTGGCATCAGCCATCGTGTAGTTATGACCGTTGAATGACACATTGAAACTCACATTTTTTCCATATGTGTTCCATGTATAATAGACATACAGTCTTGCTTTCTTGATGGTCGCGTTGTTTGGAATTGGCAGTATTGTGGTGTTCCATTCGGCTGCATATACCGTCCAGTTTCTGTCATACGTGTTCGGGTATGTCCCGTACTTGCCACCCAGGTAAGTTTGACCCGGGCCGAAGTTGTATGTGCCTGATTCGTTAACCCAATAGAGTGCGTTACAAACTGCATAGCGCAGGTTGTAGTGTCCCTGTGTTGTGTTATACACATGTGCTATGCTCCTGCCATCTTGCCAGCCGTCACCTTTGTAGCCGTTTACGACAGGTTCCACATACCTCGACATCGTATTGTTGCTCTCATCGCATTCGGTCACTTCGTTCTGGCAGTCCGCAGTCACGGTTATTGTGTAGTTCTCGTACGCGTATGGATACCACGAGCAGTTGCACCAGACCGTTGTGCTTGCGCCAGCACCCAGGCTCTTAACTTCCTCTTTACACGAAGCTACCTTTGCGCCAGATGTTGTGTTAGTGATGTTGAAGCACACGTAGAATGGACCTGCATTGCCATTGCCAATGTTCTCTATCGTAGCGGTGAGGTTGTTGCACTGTGTCTTCGCACCTGTCTGATTCAGAGGACCAACTGCAATAGTATAATTACCCGACTTGTCTTTAAGATATTTCGCATCGGGATTCAGTCTAATCTCCGTTACAATCAAGTCTGGATTGGTGCATGTGAACTTACCGTCTTCTCCCATTGTCTTTACTACCACCATATTCGCATCGTATACAGTTGAAACCCTGACACCTGGCAAAACCTCACTGTAATCAACGATGTCCAGCGTTGTGTTGCAGTTGCATGTGTTGTTACAATGTATAGTGAGCGTCCCTATTTTGTAATCGCCGATAATTTCGTCGTTACGAGCGAACGTTATCCACTCCTCACCGGGCTTTGAAGAGTCCCAGTCGCCATGCGGGAACACAGCATCGTTCCGCACCCAGTTCGTCACATTAGCACATGATGCGTTATATGTGAGGTTTATCTGTCCTGACTGGAACGGCTCGCTTGAGTTCACCCAGATTTCCACTTCTGTGGTGTTGCAGTAAGGCGCACTGCTGTTGCGTGGCTTGAAGTACATCAATGCGACATAAGGTATAGGCGCCATCACTGTGACGGTGTCTTCATCCGGTGTGGTATTTATCCCGAACTCTGGACAATACCCCGTCGCATTCACCTTGTTAATGCTCATGCCATAATCCTCGACTGTTGCATTGAAGGTCATCGTCTTTGTCTCACTCTTGTTCAGATCACCGATGTTCCACATTATAGAGTTGGTGCTGGCGTCACAGGATATACTACCAGAAACAGCAGAAACAGTGCTGCAGTTAATCGCCATAACACCGGTGAGTGTATCTTTCACTACCACGTTCGTGAGGTTGTAGCATCCTGCAGTGACATCTATCCTGAACTGATATTCGCCGCCTTTTACTGCATCCGTGATTGGTCCGTCAACCCATGCCGTTCCATTCCAGACGGTCTTGTCTACTACTAAAAGCTTACCGCAGATGAATGTGCCGTTTGCCCAGTTAACATTAGGTATCGCTCCTTGAGGATATCCAGTACTATCAACGTAGTTAAGGTAAGACGCAGAGGTATCCCATTCCAGCCGTGTCCCACAGCAGCTTGAAGTATTGCAGCAGTGAATAGTGATGTCAGCAATTTTCGTTTTACCCGAATGTCCTGTAGTCTTCAAAGTTGAAAAGGAGATTCTCACCTGACCAGGTTGCAGATTTACAGCACCAGTACTCTCCCAATCGGCTGTGTTTATTGTAGCATCTGTTACATTAGCACAGTAATGGTCATAGCTAAATACAATTAGACCATTGGTCACGCCAACGCTTGTATTTATCCAGATTTCTACGTTTTTGGAGTCGCAATACCCGGAAGCCCTGATGTCCTCGGGCACGAAGTATGTGGAATTTGCGTTGTAGGTTTGGTCGTGGTCGTATGCGGAGGCAGATAGCATTACTGCTAACATCGTTGCCAATACTGCAAGCGCTGTTATGCCTAATATTATTTTACCTCTCATTTTTCCATCACCTCCTAACTTTTTTTATCCATTTTTACCACTCCCTCCGCCCCTGCATGGATTCAAACCATGCTCCAGGGGCATCCATTCTCTCCCATTTTTCTCTCATTTTCTCCCATATTTTTCACTTTTTCTCCCACTTTTTCGTTCTTTTTATACCTATTTTAAAAAAATAACAAGGGGGATATAACCTCAATTTTATTTTTACGGAGCACATTGCAGCGCATATCGTGGGTCACCGGGGAAAGTTACGTTCATAAATATCAGCCAGCCATCGTTCGTTGTTATTCCTTCAAATCCATCACAGTCCGCAGCCCATGGATTAACGAGTGCATATCGTGGGTCACCGGGGAAAGTCACATTCATGAATATCAGCCAGCCGTCATTGGTTGTCACTCCCGGGAATGCGTCACAGTCGCCGCATATTCCTACCTGTGGTAATAGTATCGTAAGGTTCTGCTCGAACAAGCCACCATCAGTCATGTTTTCTGATGTGACTGTGACCTCGTATGAAACCGAATTAACACAATCACTCGCATTTAATCTCAGCACATCACCTTCACTAATGTTGCACGAAGAAGTTATAACCTGATAATAGTTGGAAGATGCATTTGTCTTCACAGTATAATCCTCACTGGTGTTGAGATTCGTTATTTTCACATTCGGATTGAGCACTTCGGTTCCATTGCTGTATTTCACCCAGCCGTATGCATGGAACGGAGTTGGCGGTTCTGTCGCTGTTGCTGTCATCGCTGTTGCTGCGGATATCACTAAAACAGCCAACATCACAGCTATACTTTCTTTTTTCCCCCTTACCATACTATTGCATTATCACCTCTTTTTTCTTTTTCTTACTCCATACGCTTTTTTAGCTTCTCATCCCCAAAAAAATAAAAAAGGGAAAAAATTTCACATCTTTTTTCTCTGTTGCCGTTCTGTCTAACAGCTCGCGTTCAGCCAGCCGCTTTCCTTCATACTGATCCAGTATCCGGTAGTAGGCTCCAGCATATCGAAATCATTGAACGATGACGGAGCGACTGGATTATATATCTCATACTCCTGCGTCGTGGCGTTCCATCTCGCCACATACCAGTATTTGCCCTCAATTGAAGACAGCGCTTCACTTATCGGCTTTGTGCAGTTAATCCACCCTATCATGTTCAGTCCCGGCTCCAGCGAAACGTTCATCTGCGTGTATGGCGTGCCGTTGTAAGTCCATGTGCTTGGAGAAGTAACATGCACGAAATATCCTACGCCAAGTTCCATTGTATCTCCGGTTACATCAATGAAAGTGTGCGAACTCGCATCATACCTGTATACCGCATCATAAGATACGGTCTCCAGCACCTTGCTCGTGGATTCGTTTCCCGGAAGTGGTTCTAACGGCAGCGAAATCAGGTTCCAGCCCTCTGGAAGTGGTTTGCTGAATGTTGTGTAGCACCAGAATTTTGCGTCTATCCATGACTGGTTGGGGTAGTCCTGACCTATTGCATCGAATATATTGCACAAGCGTGGAGAATCATGGCTGAAGTGCAAATCCGTTTTTCCTGGACTTACTCCCTGAATAGTAAGGTTAGCAACTGGATATATACCGGGACCTAAACCGTATGGTGGATTAGCTCCCCATGCGGAGGATCGGAAGCAAATCCACCAACTGTCGCCATAACGATGCTTACCCCAAGAAGCACTCCACGGATGGCCTGGTATACTGCTAACGCCTGTTATATCGCCTATACTTGAGTCAAACGTAATGTTCACCTGACCACTCTCAAAAGTATAATCTGGTGATTGTCCGTAAGGGTCGGTTATATTTAGCCAAACCTCAACATATACTGTCTCGCCAGGCTTGGCAATGACATTCCGAATAGGATTTGTGCTGTCAACAGGATTGGCACTGCTGTTAAAATACGCCGTGTTCGGTCCTGACATCGCAGGCACCGCCATCACCGCAAGCACCAACACCACTAATGCCGTTCCAGTTCCGAATACTCTGTTGTTCATCTTTTTCCTTTTTCACCTCCTAATTTTTTCATCTCATCTTTTACTTTTTTCTTACAGTTTTCTTTTACCCTTCTTTTTCTTTTTAATAATATTGCCCCTAAAAAATAAAAAGGGACAAAAGCCCTATATTTTTATGCGCATCCTTTCCTCTTCCGTACAAGACATGATGCGATTACTGCTATGGCTGCCATTATTTAACAACCTTGCCCACACATTGGCCACGCCACTCCAAATAACTGGTTGAATAACCACGCCCACCACTGACACGGCGGAGGCACCCATGGAGGACAGCACTGACATGGAACTCCATGTAAAACATGTGCGTCAAGCCGTGTCACATCTCCTACATCCACGTCATCGTCACAATCTACATCAGCAGCCCATAGATTTACAGGAACTCCATGTAAAACATGTGCGTCAAGCCGTGTCACATCTCCTACATCCACGTCATCGTCACAATCTACATCACCGCACTTAACAAGTCTTATTCCATCGATAATTATGCAATTCTGTTCCGATATCAGCGGATAATAGTCCGCCATATCTCCACCAGCGATGAAGTATGGAGTATCTCCAATTCCATCGTTGTTGGTGTCGCTTCCGGTGTAATCACTCCAGTGATTGCCCGTGCGGTTTGTGTAGTCTGTGTACGTGTCTGCTGGATAGTAATATCCAATGGGATTGGTTGTGTTCCAGTAGTTGGAGTTCTGACTGTTGTCCCATGCCTGTGGCGCTACGCTTCCGTTGTTGTTGATAAAGATATTCCAGCAGATGTGGTTCTCTGAACTATTATACACTTTGATCCCGTAGCTACGGCTGTTCGTTATGTTATTTAAGAGTATGTTGCTGTAGTTACCGAATATGTATATACCATATTCAGTGTTGTTAGAAATGGTATTGCCACATACCGTGCAGTTGAACCCTATCAGGTCAATTCCGTAGTTATTTCCTTCTATCGTGTTGTTTGTTATGTTAATGAACATGGAATCACTTTGATGTCCTCCACCCACTTCTCTTGGATACACCTCTATACCATGAGCTGAGTTGTTCTTTATAAGGCAATCGGCTATGTTCACATAAGTGGAATTCTGGACTCGTATGCCCTTACCCGAGTTGTTCGCTACCGTGCAATCCTCTATCTCTTTCTGATATTGACCCCGCAGGTGATTCAGATATATTCCATGACATTCTTCTGGCTTCTCTGCACACCATCCGCAGTTATGAACAGTGCAGTTAGTGATAACGAACGGAACTGTTGTGTCCTGTATCCAGATACCATGACCCGCACAGTTCTCTATTGCGTAGTTCCCTGTGAAGTTCCGTATA
>JAOQIN010000040.1 GCA_026134085.1 Candidatus Methanoxibalbensis ujae | reverse complement strand
AGGATGAGGCGATATTTGAGGCGACCATTGATACAACAGATGCAATCCCGGGCACATACACGCTCGAAGCAGATGATGGAGATGGTAACACAGACACAATCACAGTTGAAATTTTGGCAGCAGTCCCGACGCCGACACCATCACCATCGCCATCACCGACAGAGTCACCGACGCCAACGCCTTCGCCAACGCCATCACCGACAGTCTCTCCTGGTGTGACGCCGACACCAACGCCGACACCATCACCATCGCCATCACCGACGCCGGGCTTTGAGGTGTTTTTCGCAGTTGCGGGGTTGCTCGCAGTTGCATATCTGGTGCTGCGAAGGAGATAGATCAGGAGGTTAAAAGGGGGTTTATCCCCTCCCTATTTTTTTCGGAATTTTTGTGTGACTTATTTTCCCGTTTGAGGCGGCGGGAGGGTCCGCTTTTTTGCCGTGCAGCGGCAAAAAAACCGTAAGCTTTTTAAGTTATTGTGTGGGAGGATTTGAGACATGAGCGTGGAGGCGGTGCTTCTGTCTGTTGTTCTGTGTTTTGCTGTTCTTGCAGCTTTTGGTGTTTTGCTGACGAAGGATAATTTTTATGCTGCGATATACATGGCGCTCATGATGACTTTCATAGCATCGTGCTATGCTGTTTTCGGCATTGATGCGGCGTTTGTTCTGATTGCATTTGTGTTTGTGGGTGCGATAGGTATTGTGACTGTCGCACTTGCTGCGACATACAGAAGACCCCCTGAGAGACAGCTTTCATATGTATGGGTTCCTCCAGCAGCTTTGACTGCTGTTGTACTTGGATACTCTCTGTGGGAAGCACATTTACATTTCTCCAATCAGGTGTCATTTGATATACAGAATTTTCTCATGATCGACCGCATCCTTCTCATCCTTTTCCTCATATCCCTTGTTGTTCTGCTTGTATCTGCGATCTTGAGAATGTACAGGAGGTTGCCATGAGATCGCTGTGCGCATCTCGGAACGGGAAAGTGCTGTCTTTCGCTCTCATGATTCTGTCAGCGGCTGTCATTGTGGCGAATGCCGCGGCTGCCAGCGGGGAGGAAAAAGCTGGCGAAGGAACAGGTGTGCCTGTGATGAATGATGTCTCTGCATCTCTGATATACACCGCGGCGTTCACGGTTCTTCTCATTGCGTATCTGACTGCGATATCAAGCAGAGACCTCATCAGGCTGCTTATATCGCTTGAGATGATGTTTGGCGCTGTTTTTCTGTCGCTCATACCGATGTTCTCTCTTTCCTCAGGTCATGCAGCTGCCTCAGTGCCTTTTGCGATAGCAATTCTCACAGTGTTCGTGAGCAGTGGAGAGCTTCTCATTCTGATAGCTGCGATAGTGATGTTTGACAGTCGGAAAAAGAGCACAGATGCTGATCTCGTGCGTGAGGGAGGTGATCGCGGCGTATGATATTTCTGCTTCTTGTTCCTCTGGTTGCTGTGTTCATTGCACCTTTGTTATCGCCGAGAGCTGCATCATGGCTCTCCTCAATAGCGTTTTCAGTTCCTTTCTTCGGCGTTCTTTATTACCTGTTTGCGGGATTTCCTCCGAGAGAGATTATCTTCAGCGCGCCTGCTCCAGTGGGTGAGTTCTATATTTTCGTGGATGGGATCTCAGCAATTTTTTCACTCTCAATATGCGCTGTTTCTGCCATGGTCGCGCTTTATGCGCTCCCTTACATGGAGCATCGCTTCAGAGAGATGGGGGTCAATGTTGAGGAGGAGTTCAGGAAGTATGTGTTCATATACAATCTGTATGCTGCTTCCATGCTCTGGCTCGTTCACTGTGGCAATCTGATAATGCTGTATGTCTTCCTTGAAATCATGCTCATCACCGCGTTCCTTCTGATATACATGTATGGATATGGCAACAGGCAGTGGGTCGGCATTCTGTATCTGATATGGTGCTGTATTGCCGGCGTTCTGACGCTTGTTGGATTTCTGATAATTGCATCTGAGAACGGGACGCTCTCGCTTGATGCCATTGAAAGGGTGGGAATAGTTGCGTGGGCTTTTATATTTGCGGGCATGATAATTGAACTTCCCGGACTTGGTCCGCATGTATGGCTGCCATGGGCGCATGCGGAGGCGCCGACGCCTGTTAGTGCTTTGCTTTCTCCTCTTACTGTCGGACTCGCTGGATATATTATGTTGAGGGTTGCGCTTATTGATGCCGTTTTCTTCAAAGTTTTCACCGTTCCGATATTCATTTACGCTGCGATTTCAAGCATTTATGCGGGATTTTCTGTGTTTGTTCAGACAGATTTCAAGCGACTTCTCGCATATTCAACCGTCTCACAGATGGGCTACATTCTGATTGCGCTGTGTCTTCTCGGTGCTGGCGGAGAAGCTGCGAAGTTCGGTGCGATGGGAGTTTCAATACAATACATGTCGCATGCATTCGGCAAGTCAATCCTGTTCTGCTCAGCTGGAGGTCTGATCGCGCTTTTCGGAATGCGAGACATTGAGAAGATGGGCGGTCTTCACGATGTTGTGCCTGAGATTTCAAATGCTGCCGTGATGGGGTTCATGAATCTCGCTGGAATTCTGACCGTCGGAATGTTCGGCGAGTTCTTCATATTGAGAGGGGTTGTGGAGGCTTTTGGCATGAATCTCGCATATCTGTTGCCTGTTGTCTTCATTTTCATCCTGTCGGGATGGTATGGATTTTACACTATGCGCAAGGTGTTCTACGGAAGACCGCGCTCCTCAGTCGCGGCATCTCACATGAGCGCATATCTGTTTGTTCCGCTCTTCGTTCTCGGCGCCCTTTCCGTGCTTTTCTTCTTCCCACCTTTCTCCTCCGCATGGGTCCCCGAGCTGTTCAAAGCGGTCGGCATGGGCGGTAGTAGTGTTGTGAGTGGCGGTGTTTCCGCTTCTGCTGCTGTGGGAGGTGGTCTCTTGCCTTGAACGAATGGATTTTTCCCGTTCTGTTCCTTGTACCTGTGTTGAGCAGCATCCCAATCGCTCTGGCATACAGACGCGAGGATATTGTGCGGAAATTGCCACCTGTCTCAGTCGCGGGCATATTCATCTCGCTTGTCTGCAGCCTCTACATACTTTTCCATGAAGAGTTCATGGACAAGTCATTCTCTTACGAATGGATACCTCAACTCGGCATAGACATGGTGCTTCGTATTGACTATTTAAGTGCGAGTATGGGCGTGATAACAGCATTAATCGCATTTATTATTGCAGTTTATGGGCTTGATTACATGAAAGATGATTACAGACTGCCATGGTATTGGTTCTTTTTCAACCTTTTCACCGCATCAATGCTTCTTGTCGTTTACAGTGACAATCTTTTCCTTCTCTTTGTCGGCTGGGAGGGCCTCGGAATTGCATCCTGGGGACTTATCGGGCACTGGTATCGTGATGATGACGACATCACATTTGTTGGCGTGCCTGAGAGGCGTTTGGGACCGCTGAAGCTCTGGTGGCCGCCGAGTCTTGGAGGGTGGCGTGCGATCTCAACGATAAGGTTTGGAGATGTGCCCATGTTCCTCGCCATCGCAGCGATATGGATGCTCTCGGAGGGGCATAACCTCAACATTTCTGAGATTGACTGGGAATCTTTATTTTTAAAGGCTGGAACTGCGGGCACAATAATCATTTTCACCATGTTCCTCCTCGGTTTGTTCACGAAATCAGCGCAGCTTCCCTTCAGCGAGTGGCTTATGACAGCGATGACAGGTCCCACGACAGTCAGCGCACTGCTTCACAGCGCAACGATGGTGGCAGCAGGAGCTTTCGTCTTCATTAAAGTGAGCTGGTATATCAAACCGTGGCATTTGCACGATGTTCCCGGTCTGGAGTTTGTTTACATGTTTGTTCTCTTTGTGGGTCTGATATCCGCGCTGTACGGTGCTCTCGTCGCAACAGGAATGCTTGAGCGAAAGGTGCTTCTCGCTGCATCAACCATGAGCTCGCTTGGCCTGATGTTCGGAACTGCGGCAGCCTCATACTGGATTCATCCCGATGGAATAAACCTCGCTCTTCTCGTTGCTTTCTGGTATATGGCGGTTCACGCATTCGCGAAGGCAACTCTTTTCCTCGTCAGCGGACATCTCATCCACGCCACTCACGGCAGGTTCTCGGAGGGAGATTCTGAGTTTGCGATGAAGATGAAACCCGCATTCGCTGCAACTGTCATAGCAACAACATTCCTCGTGGGCATACCGCCGCTCACAGCATACTGGGTGAAATCGGCGATGGACCATGTTTTTGAGCACCTCATTGAGCACGGAATGCTGCTGCCGTTTTTATTGCTGATATCCGCATCACTTTGCTATTCGGCAATACTCGCGAGATTCCTGAGCCTCAACTTCTTCAGGGGCGGGAGACCACATCACGAGCATGTTGAGGGCTGTCCTCTCATGAAACTTGGATACCTGATGATGGTCTCCGTCGTATTCATACTGCTGTATGTCATATTCACACATGAGGAGACGCATGAGTTTGTCGCTGCTGGACTTGCGCTGTCATCAATGGCGGTGGGCATCGCGGTGACAATCGCATATATCGGCGCGGTTTTCAAGCCTCGCATAGAGACTCTATCAAAAATCGGCACATTCTTCAATGACCGCATGCTGCTGCCAGCGCTTAACGATGTCATATCGCCGGCAATAGGATTTTCGGTGGCAAAGGCTGTGAACATCGGAAACAGAGGAATAGATGCTTTCTGCAACACGAAAGTCATGCCCGCATTGTTTGATATGATGTCAAGAGCGATAAGGGCAATTCAAACTGGATATCTGAAAGATTACACAAAAATTGTTCTCGGTATTGTCATGTTTTTCCTGATAATGGGCGCGTTGTGGGGTGTGATGCCATGACCGATGGAATCTGGGTGATTGCAGGTATTGTTTCGCTTCTTATACTCGTCAGTGGCGCCGTATTATCATATAAAGATTCGAGATTTGGGCTTATCTCGGCAATTATCGCGGTTATTGTGGCTTTCATTGCGTCTTCAATCACGGGCTCATTTGGATATGTTGTTTTTGTTCTTGCAATTTCACTTCTCAATATTTTCTCGCTTGAAGCGATGCAGAATGACATAAAGGGCATAGACTATGGGCTCGTCGGTCTGATTGCGCTTGCGACCATGTTTATATTAAACACTGATGACCTTGCATATGTGCTCACTGCGCTTGTGATAGTGTCCGTTCCGACATACATACTTGTTATGCTCCGTGAAGGTGCTGTTGATGTTGAGATAGGTGTGAAATACATTGTTTTCATGGTTTTTGCGACCGTTCTTTTCCTCATAGGTGCTATAATCATAGCATCTGGTGCTGAGGGCATAATGCTCACACTTGGATATGTTATGCTTGTTGTTGGATTGAGCCTTGAGGTGGGTGTTGCGCCTCTGCATGAGTGGGTGCCCGATGTTTTCGCTGCTGCCGACCCGATTCCGGTGTCTGTGATCGCATCAATTGCCAAGATTGTGCCTTTTGTCGCTGCATTCAGAATACTCGCATCCACTCCTGATGTGGAAATTGCCGCCATTTCGCTAACCGCTGTCATAGCCGCTTTTTCAATGTTCGTCGGAAACATAGGTGCACTGACTGCAAGAGAGCACGCGAGGGTGCTCGCATATTCAACAGTTGCAAACATGGGATATATGCTCACATGTCTTGTGGCTGTGTCTGTGTCTGTGTCACACGTGTCTGTGTCACACGCGCACAAAGAGGTTCAGATGGCCGCGCTTCTCGGTGGTGTTCTGCTTCTCTTCGCAAATGCAGCGGGAAAAATAGGATTCTTCAACGCGATAAAAGGAGAAGGTGCATGCTCTCCTCTGTTGTACACACTCTCCTTCTCATTCATCGGTGTGCCACCTCTCCTCGGATTCTGGGGGAAATTTTTCATATTGATCTCGCTCGTCTCAGCAGCGCTCGCCGCGCAGTTCCACTGGTTATACTGGCTCGCAGGCATTCTCGTGCTGAACTCGGCTGTATCAATCCCCTATTACATAAGGCTTGCACGTGAGCTCGGCTCCTGCTGGAAGGCAAACATCACAAATTACATCGTCGCGGCAGCCACTGTGATAACGCTCATCACTGTCTTTCTCTATATACCGGTGGCATGGTTCCCCGCTGATATCGGGAGCATTGAAATACCCATCTCACTGCCCGCGGCAGGAGGTTGATGAGATGAGGAGGTGTTTGTTGGAGAGGCTTTGTTGGCAGCAGGGTAATGATGTGATGAGTGTATGATGATGGGATGATGTGATGATATGATGATGGAATGATAGAATGAGAGGATGACAGGAGGTGGGAGGTGACGCAATATGGCAGTTGAGTACCTTGGAAACGCGCTGATAATTTTGTTACTGGTGCTTATATGTCTGATTATTGACGGTGTCATGCTTCTGATTGTGAAGATACTTCCAAAATACAACCTTACTGAGGTGAAAAAGTCGCGCTGGGAAGCGGGAAATGTGCCGATGCCTGATTATAAGTATGTGCTACCGATGCCATATTTCGGTTTTATGTTCCTTTTCATGGCTGTGGAGCCTGTTATCATACTCTATCTGCTCTTTATATCGTGTCACAATTTCCTGTTGTATCTGCTGCTCTCTCTTGTTCTTGTTCTGCCAGCGGTGTATGTGGGATACCGGGGTGCACTGGAAATTGAGTCTTCCTTGCGGGAGAGTGTTCGTGAGAGGCTTCGCAGATGATGAATGCGAGCAGATGATGAATGCGAGCAGATGATGAAGAAAATGCGAGGTGCAGCTTACGGCCCGTGGAGTGTGAAGTGAAGCGGAGAGTGTGTGCATGCATGGTGCGTGTGCGTGTATGAGGTATGAGTGTGTTGTATGAGCGAGTGGGGTTGTGAGTTGGATGTGCGAGCGATGAATGATAGTGCGGGTGATAATGGATGCGGCGAAAATGAGGGGGTGACTGTGTGATGTCAGATGAGAGCGTTGAATTTTTGAATTCGGGAGTTCTTGCACCGATAAAGAAGTGGGGCACTCGGTGGAGTTTGTGGCCTGCTCATTTTGTCACGGCGTGCTGCGGGGTTGAGCTTGCGCATGCGTTTGCCTGTGGATATGATGGTGAGAGATGGGGTGTCCTGAATTATGGCATCTCGCGGCAGACAAACTTCATAATTGTGGAGGGGGCGATCACGCGAAAGATGGCTTGCGCTCTCCGTTTGGTGTGGGAGCAGATGCCTGAGCCAAAGTTTGTGATTGTGCTCGGTGCCTGTGGAGAGAGAGGAGGTCTTTTCTGGAACGGATACAACATTGTGCGACCTTCTGATGTTGTTCCAGTTGATTATTTTGTGCCCGGATGTCCGCCGACGCCTGAGGCACTTCTCAGAGGATGCAGGGCTGTTCAGGACAAGATAGAGGGCATTGACAGGACTACGATACGCTTCAAACATGTTGATATAGGGAGAGAAGTGATTGAGGAGCGTCTCATACCGACGTCTCCCAAGAGATGCGCGCTCACACCGACAATCCGCATAGACATGCATTCTGAGGCAAAATGGGTGTTCGGCAGGGAACTCGTGAGTGTGCTTGAGAGGGCTCTCGGAGATCTTCTGGTGAGGACTGCGATTGTGGGCAGGAACCGCATTGCGGTCAAGGTAAATCGTGACAAAATGAAGGAAGTGGCTGTGAAGCTGAAGGAGATTGGATTTGACCATGTGAAGAGCGTCAATGTGGTGGATATTCCACATGAGAAGAAGTTCATTGTTGAGTATATTGTCTCAAGCTATTCTGTTGAGGATTTGAAGCCCGTGCTTTTGAGTGTTTTCTGTGATGTGGATCGTGATGATGCATGGATTTCAAGCATGAAGGATGTCTGGGAGAGCGCAGATTATCAGGAAAGGGAGATGCATGAGTTTTTCGGTGTGATGTTTGAGGGTAATCCGTGGATGGGCAGGAGATTTTTCCTCGCTAAGGACTCGCCTGAATATCCGCTCAGGAAGGATTTCAAGCTTAAAGAGGCGAGATATGTGCTTGAAAAGGATGAAGATGTGCGTAATCCGCCGCCCTCAGATTTGACGCTGCCGGTTCCACAGGAATTTCTTGAGGATGCGCGCGAGAAAGACGAATATGTGGTATATGTGGGGCCGCATCATCCCGCGAGCGGTCATCTGCGCACGATATTGAGGGTGCATGGCGATATAATTGTGGATGTGCTGCCTGATCCCGGCTATGTCCATCGTGGCATGGAAAAAACTGCTGAGAACCTGCTTTATGTGCAGAGCATCCCTCTTTTTGAACGCTGTTCAATTGTTGATTCCCCAAACATAACGCTGGGATATGTGCGCGCAATAGAGCAGGCACTCGGCATACATGTGCCCGAGCGGGCGAAATACATAAGAATGATTCTCGCAGAGCTGAGCAGAATAGGCACTTTCCTGTACGATGCGGCCATAGGGCCCATGTTTCTCGGTCATTCAACAGGTTTCATGTATTGTTTTGCCATACGAGAGATGCTTGTTGATATCCTCACGAGGATAACAGGTGCGAGAATAACAACATCATTCATTGTTCCCGGAGGTATCAGGAGAGATGTGCCCGATGATGTGCTTGATGCTGTGAACAGGTTCACATACGCGCTGAGGAAGAGGTGGGAGCGCTACATGGATATATTCGTGCGAAATCCGGTGACGCTCGCGAGGTTGAGAGGTGTTGGTGTCATAACGAAGGAAGATGCCATAAAATGGGGGATGGCAGGCCCTTTCCTGCGTGCATCAGGTGTTGAGTATGATGTCCGCAAGATAGAGCCGTATGAGGCCTATGATGAAGTTGAGTGGGAAGTGCCAGTGAGCGACGAGGGAGATTCGCTCGCGAGATTTCTGGTGCGTGTTGAGGAGATGAATCAGAGCATTCGCATAATAAGACAGGCTGTATCGGCGCTGAAGAACATACGAGGAGAAATACTGAGCGAGGATGTGCTGGGTGAGTGCAGCGATGTGTATGCAAATGACATTCGTGGATACTTCTACCGCGCTTTCGGAGACATTGTGCTGCCTCGTGGAGAGTTCACATCGATCACAGAAGCCTCTCGGGGCTCCCTTATATATTCAATAATAAGTGATGGCGAGTCAAATATGCCCTATCGCGTGAGGGTCGTGACCCCATGTCTCCTGAATCTGCGTGCATTCATGGAAAGCGTTAAAGGAGAGAGACTCGCCGATTTCTGGACTGTTTATCTCAGCTTCGGATACTTCCCGCCGGAGGCTGACAGATAAGGCCGTGCGATGGGTGGCTGCGAATGCGAATGCGAGGGAACGCGTGATGAGCGGAGAGATGCTGTTGGATGCTTGTGCGTTGAGGTGAGCTGGAGTTGTGCACATTGTGATGGTCTGTGAAGGTGTGTTGTGTGAGGTGAGGGTGATGGGGCCATGATTGCGTTTGGAGATCTGTTCCGCATGATTCTGGAGAACAGGGCGAACATACCTGTGATTGAGCAGATGCTTGGCGGCATTCCGGGTGTGGATCTGATTCTGTGGAAGCCATTCCTCGCTCTCATATTCATGCCGGGATTCACGGGTCTGATGATTGTTATCATGCTGATGGTGTGGATAGAGCGTAAGTTGTGTGCACGAATTCAGTGGCGAGTTGGACCGAGAGAGGTGTTCTGGTATCTCGGAGGTCTTATTCAACCGCTTGCAGATGGCATGCGATACTTCTTCCAGGAGACCATAGTGCACAGGGATGCGCACAGACCTTATTATCTGCAGTTCCCGATACTTGCATTCATACCTGTGCTGCTTCCTCTCCTCTTCATATCCGCAGGTCCTCTCATAGCGATAGAGACGGACTTCGGCGTTCAGATAGCAGTTGCGCTGATAAGTCTCATATCTGTCATCATAATAGGATTCGGATGGGCGGCGAACAGCAGGTTCGCATATATCGGAACAATAAGAGAAGCTTTCATGTATTTTGCATATGAAATACCTTTCATCCTGTCTGTGGTTGCGATGCTCATCATATATCGCACGGGAAACACTCTTCACATAGCTGAAATGCAGAGTGTCCCTGGAGCGCTCTTAAATCCGCTTGCGTTCCTCGCATTTGCGGTGACAATGGTTATGGCGACATCAAGGATGCCCTTTGAGATACCTGAGGCCGATCAGGAGGTCGCTTTCGGTCCAATGGTTGAATACTCGGGCATCATGTTCGGTCTCGTGATGACAATCGCATATGAAAAAGCATATGTGCTCGCCGCATTGATGACTGATCTCTTCCTCTGCGGAGGCGCAGGTCCTCAGATACAAATGCTCGGTGACCTCTCAGGCGCAATCTGGTTCTTCATAAAGACGTTCATCGTCATCATCGTGGTTTTCTCGCTTCGCGCAATATATCCGAGATACAGAATAGATCAGGCAATGAAGATAGGATGGACATTTGCACTGGCACTCTCAACAGCAGCGCTCGCACTGTCTGTCGTTGTTTCAACTGTGATCCCTCCAGCAATGGGACAGTGAGCGTGCATTATGATGAGGTTATGATGAGGAGATGAGGATGAGGATGGGGATGAGAATGAGAATGAGGATGAGAATGAAAATGAGACATGTGCATGTATGGTTGGTGGGATGGCGGGGTGGCAGAAGCGAGAGGCAGGATGTTGTTTTTGAATAAAGGATGCGGGATGGCCGATGGTGGCGTGGCGGTGTGTGCTGTTGTGCTTGCCTGTTCATGTCCGGTCTGTTCATATCTGTGATGTTTGAAGAGGTCATGAGAGAGGTGAATCAGGATGAGGGATGTGAAGAAAATTGCGATTCCGGAATATGATGCGATTGAGAAAGCACGGAGGCATGTGATTGCACTCATGACAGGTGCGAGGGAAGCGGTTACGCCGCTCACATTCACCATTCATTATCCAAAAGAGCGAAAGCACATGCCTGATTGTTTCAGAGGTTACATATTGTTCACTCCAGAAAATTGCATAAACTGCTGGCAATGTGCGTTTATATGTCCGGCGAATGCGATACGCATGAAAAAAGCGTCTGACAACAGATATTATCCTACAATTGATTATGCAAAATGCATATTCTGTCATTTCTGCGTTGATTCATGCAGCAGAGGTGCGTTGAGAGCGACGAAGATACACGATGTCGCATACAGGGACATGGATGAGATGCTTGCTGATACTGAGGAGCTTGTGGAAAATCCGGATGTGCACCGTGAGGATGAGCGGTATGTGGATTATGTTCTGAATGAGGATGATGCCGTGATAAAGCGTGAGAAGGGAGAGGACAGATTTTTCGTGGAAATTCCGCCACCTCCTGATGTCAGGTTTGTGGCGCGCTGCGCCGATCCTGAAAGCTGTCTGGGATGCAGGATATGTGAGCATGTGTGCGAGAGCGGCGCGATATCCTCTGTCGTTGTGAATGGCGTTCGCGAAATGCGTATAGACGAGAAGAAGTGCAGCGGCTGCGGTCTTTGCGTGAAGGAGTGTGCGATGCAGATCCTGATACTCGTCCGTGTGAGGTGAGCTTTATGTGCGATGGTATGGTGAGGCGGTTGTGCGGGCTGAGGAGGTGAACATTGATGTGGCGATCTCGTCATGCTGCAAATGTTCTGAGCGAGTGGCGTGTGAAGCTGCCTGAAAAGCCACTTGATGTCAAATATTTCGGAAACCTGAAGTCCAGGGTGATAGACACAGGCATATGCAGCCGCTGCCTTACATGTGCAGCCGTATGCCCCGCTCCCGAGGGCATAACAGCAATAGACGGCGTTGTCTTCGAAAACTGGGAGGAGAAGTGCCTTGATTGTGGTGCATGCGTGCGTGTCTGCCCCCGTTTTGAATATGTGCCCAAGAGCGGAGTTGGTGATTACATAGACATCATAGCAGCACGCTCAAAGCGTTTCAAGGGACAGGATGGCGCAATGGTCACTGAGATCATAGCATCCGCAATAGAGATGGATATCATAGATCGCGCAATATTCGTGGGCAGGGACGAGGAGTGGCGGACAACAAACTTCCACCTGCGCGACACGGAGCAGTTATCCCTCAAAACGCTTTCAGGAACAAAATACTGCTACTCAAATGCTCTCTCTGAACTGAGAGATGCTGTGCTCATGTCGGAAAAGGGAGTGGGCGTTGTTGGAACACCGTGCATGGTGTCAGGCGTGCGTAACCTGCGTGAGCAATACCCTGTTTTCAGGAAGGTGAAGCTGTCAATCGGATTGTTCTGCACTGAAAACTTCCACTGGCATGAATTGCATGAATTTCTGTCCAAAAAAGGTGTTTCCTTTGAAAAACTCATAAAAACAGACATAACTAAGGGGCAGTTCATCGCAACAATGACTGACGGCGAGGTGTCATTTCCCGTGAAAGATCTTGAGGAAATAATCCCGAGTGGCTGCCATGTGTGCACTGATTTCACCGCGGTTGATGCAGATGCGAGCGTGGGAAGCGTGGGAAGTGCACCGGGATTTTCAACAGTGATAGTGAGAAGTGCTATCGTGAAGGACATTATCAGATATATAAAGCAGAACAATTACGCTGAGTTCGGAGATGTAATGCTTAAAGTAGTTCAGAAGATGGTGAAACTGAAGAAGAAGAGGGAGGCACATCTGAAAAAATAATAAACTGCCTGGCGCTCATTCTTAGAATTGCCCGTTGTTGGATGTTCTGCATATACCCCGGAGGGCAAGATACTTTTTGGTTATAGGATGGCGTATGGTGGACATATCTATGATTACATCTATTTTGTGCGAGATTCAGCATTATTTTACTGGTGGGTGTTTTCACGCTTCCATTGCATTTGTTCATTTCAGCAGTTGAGGAAATAGTGAGTTTTATACAGTCTTTGGTTGCATCAACCTGGATGGGTGTGATACCTGCATACGTTTATATAAAGTGTATTTGTATAGCCCTCCCTTATTTTATTCCCGGCGATATTCCTGCAATAAGTGGGAAGGGAAGATAGCTACCCGTTAACGCTTACAGTTGAAGAAGCGAAACTTGCCATGAGAATCCGCATACTCCGTCTCCGGCACAAATACCAGTGCCATGACTGCGGGCATGAGTTCACAGCGAAGCACGAAGGATGCCCTCAGAAGCGCAGATTCGGTGTGAACCTGCTCGTATATCTGACTTGAAACTCAGCCTCCTTCTGCGGAGAATCAAGGATTTCGCTTCTCACCTGATGTCCGAGCTCTGCTTGAGATAAGCATAAATTCTTTTATCTTTTGCAAAAGAAAACCTTTTTAGCTATTCAGCTATACAAATACTATAAAATAGGGGAAGCCAGCAAAAAGCAAAATAAAAAGGATACGAAAATGAAAAATAAAATCGCATATATTTTGCTCGGTTTAGCAGTTTTAAGCATATTTCAGACGGTTGTTATCGCACAACCCGTGATAGAACAAGGTCCACTGCTAACGCCGCAACTTATAGCACCGCAGGCCTCTGCAACCGAATATATTATAGCAGACCATTCACATCACCATTTAGGAGACGATTTTAAGGAGAACTTGATTCCAAAAGAGCCTGAAGGGTTAGTATATACAAAAACTTTCTTTTTGGATTCTGAATTTAACTCTCCAAAACTCAGTTTGATGATAAAGTCTGTTGTTCCTGTTGCCCCGCATGAAATCAATGATTCTACGGAATATCTGGATAAAATTTACATAAACGATGTAGAAGTTGGCATACTCAATCTTCATGTTATTCCAGAGCTTGAATCAAGCAAGTTTTGGACTTTGCTTGACCCAAATCCGCTAAGGATTGGCGATAACACGATTAAAATAACCTCGGGCAGCAACAGGGACGGCAGCAATTATGACGATTTCGAGTTCTTCAACCTTGAACTCAAAGGAATACGAAAAACAGGTTGGGTTCTCTCGGGAAGAGTTGAAATTGATAACGAACCTGCAACGTATGCATACATCTGCGTTTATCGTCATGGGACCGACGAACGTGTAAGCTCATGTCTGACCGATAATAACGGTTCGTATTTCCTAAAACTTCCAAATGGCGTTTACGATGTCAAAGCAGTTAAAGAGTTTTGTCCAGAATTTGATATTAAGACTGTTGTAATTAATAATTCAAATGTTACGCTTGATTTGAAGACATCCATGTTTGGTTTTTTCCTTTTTATATTTTTTATTTTCTTTATTTTACCCTCTTCTATTACAGGACTTATCATTGCAATCGTGGTGTATGCATTCACTAAAAATAGAAAATTAACTGTGATTGGTTTTGTCTCGGGAATGGTTACTGCCTGTGTATTGAATATGTGGCTGATAGATGTAATAGAGGAGAGGTCATTACCACTGTCAGCAGGTATAGCTTTTATTATAGTTGCAGTTCCAATTATTTTGTTGAGCAAACGGAAATCAAATGTAGAAGGTGGAGGTGAGTTATGATGAAGAATTTGTTATGTATTGCAACATTATTATTTGCGGCTATTCCACTTGCTTCTGCCACGGCAATGGTTATAGACACTGCGCATCATCATCTAGGAGACGATTATAAAGAGGAATTAACACCAGGTGAACCCTCTGGCAAATATAACAAGTGCAGAACTCAAATTGAGAGCCAAAAGCGTTGTTCCTGGTCCAACAGAAGAATTTTTGGATAAAGTGTACCTGAACGAAAAGGAAATTGGAGCTCTTAACGACTATATCCCGGCACAGGCTCCAGATGAGGACGCAATGGATGTTGCAATTCCAATACTTCTGAGGGATAAGTTGGGGATGAGACTATCAAAGCCGTATTCGCAGGATACAAGAGGGAGGAAATAGCAATCGGATTCATAGACGAGAGTTCTCCCCAGAGTACCGCTAACACGGTGAGGGTTTGGAGTTTCGATAAACCATAAAAAACACCACGAGAATGAAAGCTAATGGGTCTTTATCCAATTGTGGGAGAGGGAGTTATAAGTTTTCCTGAGAACACAAAGATAGAGAGCTTCAATGAGTTTTTGAGGGCGATACGGGCGGTTAATAATGATTACAATGCGATTATCGTGGTACTCGATAACTTCAGCTGTATCGAACAGGGTGAAAAAAGAGGGTGAGCAGCTCGGGATGTATCTTGCTTCCACCATACTCGCCTGACCTCAACCCGATCGAATGGAAGAGCATAAAAAGGGCCATCTCGATTGTTTTCGTGGAAAATGTAGAAGCTCTGAGGAAAACAATCGGACATTCTATAAACAGAGAGCTTATCATTTGCTAAGTCGTGGATCGAAAAGTTTATCCCATCGTGGATTTAGTTTTGTTGGGGGACTACAACTCATATGCTCAATTGGTCGGAGAAGGAAGAAAGGCATCTTTGCCATGAGTTGAGGAATTTACGGTAAGGCTCAATTATCCTCGTGTCGTGAGCATATTTGAACATGGTAAAGAATTTGACTTCTTTAAGATAAAGGTTAATGGAGATAAGAGGATCGCTATTCCTATTGAAGGGAAATTCAAAAAGGATTGCTTGAAGATGCTTTGAACGGAAAGTATAAAATCGGTGCTTTTCAGTTGGTCAGAAGAGATGGTCGGTTTTACT
>JAOQIN010000004.1 GCA_026134085.1 Candidatus Methanoxibalbensis ujae | reverse complement strand
TTTTCAAATGAGCGGAAGGGGATGTGGGTGAGTCAAGTCAAATGGAAGTGACGAGGACAGTCAGGTGCATATGTCTGACTCTGCGGAATAGTTTCTCAGGAGATAACCTCCAGCATTGAAAACAGGAGAGGATAGAGGTGTATATTCACAAGATGCGAAGAGGACAGGAAGGCGAAGAAGATGCGTTCCAATGAGGACTTGACAGAGAAGAAACACTAACCTTCACGGTCAGGAAGGATGTTGAGCTGAAGAAGGAATACCCTTCAATCATAGAGGAGAGAAGGATAGTGAATGATGAAACAAGATAGCGAAAGAAATAGGATAGCGAAATTGTTGAAGAAGCGGAGAAGCAGACGCAATAATAGCGATAGGTGACTTGAAAGGCGTCAGAAACAACAACAATAAGGGAAGAAAGACAGAAAGGTCAAAATCCCATAAACTTAATGAATATATCATAAAGCTTTGAGAGAGTAATCATAGAGAAGTTCATACAACACATCATGCTTTTGCTGTGGCTCAATGAAAACTGCATTCTCAGGGAGTCCTCATCTCAAGAATTGTGACTACCATTAAGATGAGAACGGAGCCGAGAACAAACTCCCCAACCCCATCCGTCGGATGCCATAATGGAGGCTCTGCGGGAAGACTGTCATTCTTTCTCTCATCTCCTTCTCGGAGTATCTGAGTGGGAGAGGAGAAAGAAAAAGACAAAATCATAAAATACCAGTCCACAAGTTTTCAAGCAGTCTTTTCAATTTTTTCTTTGCACGATTCAGCAGGAAATTCGCCCTTAAAACCACAAACTCCACATATTCAGAAGTGCAAAGCATCCTCCCACACTCACAGAGGGGAACATCCATCCGTTCTGTGCTTAAAATTTCAACGATGAAATGCTTTAAAGATTTCAAATTGCTGTATTTGAAACCTGAAGCGTATGCAATTTTCAGCATCTCTTCAGCCGAACGCATATCTCTGCATGCAACATGTATGATTGGCGGTTGCTCGATCAGCCAGATCTCTTCACATTCACCTGTGCATCCCTCCACCCGCATTGAGTCATCAATTGCATGAAGAACTTCCGCAGCGGAGACGGGGCGATGCCATTTTGCGATGAACTTCGCTTCCCGTTTTGAGCCTGCATGCGGAATTTTAAGCAGCACAATCCTGCCAGAGCAGCTGCTCGTTGTGAAGAATTTTTCAATGCTGTTTATTCGCTCCAGGATTTCAATGATGTCCGCATCCGCACCTGTCTCCGCAAGGCGCTTCAACGCTCTCTTCTTACGCTCCTCAAATGTGATCATCCTCATACGCTCCTCCCCCTGGCGGATCGTCAGTTTCGCTGCGCTCTGTTTCGCCGCGCTCTGTGAGTCGTGAGCGCTCTCTTATAGAGAGGGAAGTGCGGGAAATGGTGGAGCAGAAAAGAGGATGCCATGCAGGGTGAAAGAGATGTCGGGAACCTCCCGGATGCCCGTCATCCCAGTGATGAAATCAAGCGGGACTTTCTCACTGCGAGGAAGAGGTGAGCCCAAATCGCCGCTTTGCTGATTTTATTGGTTTTATGATTTATCTTATGCGAGCCATTACGCAGCCTCGGATGCGGTGCATGCGTCATCATTATGTGCTCATAACAGTTCATACAGAGTGTTCCTCCTGCGAGGTTTCCTGCCTGCGCTTTTTATCAAGTTCTCAATGTGCTCAGGCGGCATGTATTCCCCCGAAGAAGCGCCTGCAAGCCTTGATATATTTTCCTCCATAAGTGTTCCTCCGAGATCATTAGCACCGTAGAAAAGCATGTTACGAGCACCTTCAGGTGTGAGTTTAACCCACGATGCCTGTATATTCTTTATGTAAGGATGCAAAATCACCCTTGCGAGGGAATGAACAACCGCATCTTCAAACATTGAAACATTTTTTTTCACGATTTTTCCGAGTTCATTGTTGCCTTTCATGAATTTAAGGGGGACGAATTCTGTGAATTTGCGTGTATCTCGCTGTATTTCTCTTATTCTGAGAATGTGCTCTATTCTGTCGTATATGTGTTCTATATGACCATACATCATTGTTGCTGTTGTCGGTATGTTGAGGCGATGAGCTGTTTTTATTATGCGAATCCACTCATCCGTTTTCATCTTTTTCGGGCATATAACAGCTCTCAAACTGTCATTCAGTATTTCCGCAGCGGTTCCTGGCATTGAATCAAGACCGGACGCTTTCAACTCACGGAGAACATCCTCAACATTCATCCCGGAATTTCGTGAGATATGCAGAATTTCCATAGGCGAGAACGCATGTATATGAACATCAAACGATGATTTTATACGCTCAAGCATTTCGGAATAGAACTCAATGCTCAGATCAGGATGTAATCCACCTTGAATACATATCTCAGTCGCATTTTTCTCCACAGCATCCTCAACTTTATCTAAAATATCATCTATGTGAAGTAAATAGGCATCATTTGAATCTTTATTTCTCCTGAATGCGCAGAATTTGCAGTTTCCAACACATATATTCGTGAAATTTATGTTTCTGTTTATAACATAAGTGACCGTATCTCCGCATTCCTGCTCTCTCAGTATGTCTGCGATACTGAAGAGTGCGATAGGGCGGGAGATGAGGGACATGAGGTCATCCATGTGAATGTATCCGCTGCGCACATCTTCCAATATTCTTTCAACTCTTCCCTTTATCACATATTCCGCGTTCAATTTTGCGTCCATCTGCACATCATTCCGCATCTATCATCACGCCTGACCACCACGCATCCGCTGCATAAGAGAACATTTCATTCACATCGCCTTCCATCGCTATCTCTTTTTGATTCCTGTGAGGAACTCCTTTTCAAAGTCAAAAACAGGCACATGATGCTCTCCATCTGTTATTTTCAGCTTCTTTGAAGAATCTATTTCGCCAACAATTGAGGCTTCCAGACCAACGTTCTCAAATATCCCTATACATTCTCTGCCATTTTCAATGCTGCTGACGGTCAATATGAATCCCATTCCCGGATATATTCTGAGCCACTGTTCAAAGGGCATATCTTCCGTGTTTGGTCGTGGTATTTTGTCTATCTCAACTGTCGCGCCGACGCCTGATGTTTCGAGGAGCATCGCGAGTGTTCCGAGTGTTCCGGGATTTGATATATCCTTTCCTGCGGTTGCGAGTTTTTTCTCACCTATCTCAACCATTGCACCGAGCTTTTTCTTTATCTCAGCTGAGGTTTTGCGTGTTGTGGAGTCCCAGCCGAGCCCGTATTTTGTGCTTCCATCAACATCTATGCTCACAACAACCTTATCACCAGGCTTCGCTCCGTCGGAGAATATAACGCAACCCTTCCTGACGGTGCCCATGATCGCCACATCAACAGCATCATAATGCGTGTCGGGATGAATATGCCCTCCAACCATCGGAACGCCGAACTTACGGACACCCGCTGAAATTCCTGCTGCGAGCCGCTCACAGATGTCATGCTTCGCTGTTGATATGACATTCACCATTGCGATAGGCGTCCCTCCCATTGCTGCGATGTCGTTCACATTCACCAGCACTGCGCAGTATCCAGCCCACCACGGATCCGCCTCAATCAGGCGACCCCATATACCATCCATCGCCACAAGCATGTAATTCTCGCCATCAACATCTATGACCGCGGCGTCCTCACCAAATCCTGCAATCGTCCTCCCGCCTATGATGTCAATGTTATTGAAAAACTGCATGATGTCACTTATAGCCCTCTTGCGACGAACTCCTTCATATTCCTTTACAGAAGCAGCAATCATCTCAAGGTCATTCAAATCAACAGCACTGCCGCATTCAGCTCTCACTTCATCGCCCACCTCTCCTCTTCTTCCTCTTCTTATACATCACTTCTTCTCTTTTACATCACCTCTCACAAACAACACACAGCACATCACGACAAAATGAGCAGCTCATTCACAATTCTCTCAACTTCTCCTATATTTCTGATGACAAAGTCCGCGATGTCAAACAGCTTCTTCGGCCTCTCAGACTCTATCTGAAGAGAGAGAACTGAAACATCTGCAGCACACATCGCATAATAATCATTCTTATCGTCACCCACCATTATGACTTTGTCATATTCATTCCTCAGCCTCTTCACGAGCTTGCATTTCTCATCGGGACTCAACATCCCGAAAATGTTTGAGGCTGACACGCCAGGCAGAAAAGGAGATATCTCATCCCTCTCTATCCTATCTCCAGATGCGATGAACACCTCAACACCATTACTACGCAATTTCTCAAACAGATTGATAATTTCGGGAAAAAGATTTATGCCGCCTGATATCACATACCTCACAGAGCGGCGCTCTCCTCCACGCACGTTCAGCGCACGCATCTGATCAGCAATCTCCCCAGAATCACTTTCTCCTGCGCCCTCGCTTCTCCCGCTTCTCCCGCTTCTCCCCTCTTCACATCCCGCAGAGACAACAAGACCTGTGCCTATCACAGGCAAAATCTTATACTTCAGTAATATTGTTATTGTGTCATATACATCACCAAGCCTCACGCGGTCGTCTGAAAGCACAATATCCTTCACATCCTCATCTCTCAGCTTCCTCCTGCACCTGTTGCTCTTATATATGACAACAATCGGTATTTTCCTCTTCAGAAGAAAATGAGATAATGTCTCCGAACACGCCTCACCGCGCATCAGTTCACGCATTTTCGCACGAATCATGACGAACGCACCGCCCACCTTGTCTGTGAGATGAATGCCTGAAAGCTTGCTCTGTCTTATATCTCCGCTTTCCATGTCCTTCACAATCCTCACAGGCTCGTATATCACGCCAGCACCGTCAAACACAATCGCAATGCGGCGACGCTGCTTGTGATTGCTGACCTCCCTCCATTTCGTCATTTCCTCGCATCACAGTATCCTTCGTGATTAAAAAAAATATGGAATTTCCTGGCAGGAAAGGGCATCTCTCATGATGCTCCTTCACCTCTTTCTCCCTTCATTCCGATGAGCCAAGTTGTCCCGTTGCCGCCCCGCTGTTGACGCAATTTCAAACTTTGCCGAAATTTCAACACCTTATCAGCGAAATAAGGAAGAAAGCACATGATGATATGAGGACAATTGTCGCACCAGAAGGAACATTATATATAAATGAAAGCCATAATCCCGTTATTGTCAGAAATAAACTCGCAAAAATTGATGAAATCATGAGAATTTTCATACTATTTGTAAATTGTTTGCATATTGCCGCAGGTATGATTAGCATTGCGATCACAAGTATAACGCCCACAACCTTTATCATCACGATTATACTGATTGCGATTATGACGAGCAGAAGTGTATTGAAGAAATCTGCGCGAATGCCGACGATTTTCGCGAATTCCTCGTCAAAGCTGATGGCGAGAAACTCCTCATAAAACAGCGATATGAGCACGAGAACGAATATGTCAAGCGTGAGCATCATGATGATATCATCGGGAGAAACAAGCAGTATGTTTCCGAATAGGAACCCGAGAAGGTTTGGTGCATATCCGGGTGTCATGTTCACGAGAAGGATGCCCAAAGCCATTCCGAAAGCCCAGAATATGCCTATGGAAATGTCCTCGCTCATCTTCGCTCGTCTGCTCAACACTCCTATGCCTATCGCAGAAAGCACAGAAAATGGAATCGCCGCGATGAGAGGGTCAGATATGCGAAGGAAATATCCGAGACCTATGCCGCCAAACGCAGCATGCGAGATTCCGCCGCTCATAAGAGATATGCGCTTCACAACGACAAATGACCCAACAACACCACACAAAACCGAAATAAGGAAGGCTGCAAGAAAAGCATTCCTGAACACATACATAAGGCGCTCCCCTCCCCCATCACTCCGGTGCTCCCGTCATTTCACAGATGCATGCGCTCCGTGATCTATCAGTTTTACAGGATGCCCGTATGTTCTTGCGATCTCACTGAGATCAGGAGGACCGCAGTAGTGAATTCTTCTGTTCAGGCAAACAATACGATCCACATAATCTGAAACAACGCCTATATCGTGGGTGACAATAACAACTGTCATTTTCTCTCTCAATTTGCGCAGCAATTCGTACAAAAAAATCTGCATTTCGGAATCAATACTTGCTGTTGGTTCATCAAGCAGCAGCAATTTAGGGGATCTGACGAGTGCTCTTGCTATGAGAACGCGTTGTATCTGCCCTCCTGAGAGGATTCCGATGCTTTTTTCTTTGAAATCAATCATTCCAACTGTATGCAGTGCATTTTCCACTGCTTTCATGTCTTCTTCTGTGTATTTTCGCAGAGACCATCGCCGATATCTGCCCATCAGAACGACTTCATACACGCTTATGGGGAAAGAGGGATCAAATGAAGGGCGCTGTGGCAGGTAACCCACGAATTTTCTGCCTTCCTCAGGCGGTTTTCCGAAAACGCGCACTATCCCTCCGCTTGTTTTCACGAGTCCCAGTATCACATTGAGGAGTGTTGTCTTTCCTCCTCCGTTCGGACCGATTATCGCGACAAACTCGTGGTTTCCGATTGAGAGGTTTATGTCCTCAAGAACTCGCTCAGCGCCGAAGCAGACACTCACATCTCTCAACATCACGGGAATCATGATGCCGCAATCATCTCCGCAATTTTACCCATGTTCTCCAAGTAATTCTCAGCGAGAGGGTCAATCACCACAACATTTCCACCTATCGCATCTGCAATGACATCGGCGGTTTCCCTGCTGAACTGAGGAGAGACGAAAACAGTGTCTATTCCCTCGCTTTTAGCCTGCTCTATTATGTGAGCTATGCCCTCAGGTGTTGGATCCTTTCCCTCTTTCTCTATGGAAATCTGCTCAAGTCCGTAATCGCGTGCGAAATAAGCCCATGCAGGATGATAAACAAGTATTTTCCTGCATTCCATTTGCGACAGTTTCTCCGATATCCGCCTGTCAAGTTCGTCAAGCGCGTTTATGTAGGAGTTCATATTGCTTTCATAATAACTGCGGTTCGCGGGGTCTATCTCAACAAGCCCCTCACATATGTTCCGCACAATTATCCTGGCATTCCTCGGCGACAGCCATATGTGTGGGTCAGCCGCTCCTCCGCCTTCATTTATCAGCTCAATTCCTTTTGAGCAGTTTACAATGAGCATTTCGCTGTTCAGGGATATGATCTCATCCATCCACACTCGCTCAAATTCAATTCCCGAACCCATCATCACATACATCCTCGCCCTGCTCAGGTTTATCAGCCTGCCCGGCTCGGGCTCATACACATGAGGATTCTCACCCGGCGGTATCATGATGTCCACAACAACATTTTCTCCGCCAACACTCCTCACAAATTCCGCCTGCGGAGGTATCGTCACCATAACCCCTATCTTCCATTCATCACCGACCACTCCGCCGCCTCGCTCATTATTGAGGTGAAAATTGAGGTGAAAACTGAGCGCCAAAACAATTAGCAGCGAAAAAACAGCAATGCCAAAAACAATCATGCGGCTCATTCCCCGCCGATCGCTCCCCGTCACTTTAACACACACCTCCTCACAACAACGCCTCACAACAACACCTCACAACAACGCCTCACATCACAACGCCTCACAACAACACCCCACAGCAAAAACGAACCGTTTATAGAAACGCAGAACGCAACGCAGTTACCCCTTAACCTTAACTTAACGCCTCCTCTTAAGCCGCTTCTCCCCTCATCCTCTATCCTTCCTTTATTTTCGTCTCTTCTCTTATTACATTATTAATAAGACCAATTTTTTCTATTAACAATTATGCACAACATGCGCGATGGGAGGGAGAACTCACGCACTGTGCCTCTTCAGATACATTTCACGCTTCACGGCGCCGCGCTCAAGTATGATTCCGCGCTCGCACACTTTTCTCGCCCACTCCACGGAGTGAGATGATAATATGAGTGTTTTGGAGCATCTTGAGAAATATTCAACGAGGATTTCCCGCGACGATGCATCAAGACCGCCAAAGGGTTCGTCAAGAATCACGAGATCGGGACGATGTATCAGTGCTCTTGCTATATCCGCACGCTTCCTCAGCCCGTATGATAGGAGTTTGGCCTTCACATTCAGCCATCGTTTGAGATTCAGAATATCAACGAGAGCTTCTATCTCCTCCTCAGCCTGTTGTCGCCTCAACTGCTCGCTGTTTATATAAAAAAATTTTGCATACAATTTCAGATTTTCAAGCACTGTGAGCTCATCATAAAGGAAACTCTCATGCATTACCACGCCTATTCGCCGCCTGATATCTGCATTTGATGAATCCCTGCCGAATAATTTGACGACTCCTTCAGATGGTTTTATCAGAGTTGCTATTATTTTGAGCAATGTTGTTTTTCCAGCGCCGTTGGGACCGAGAACTGCAACAGACTCCCCAGCTCTCACGCTGAACGATACAGATTTCAGTGCAAAAAAATGACCGTATCGCTTTGAAACATTCCTGACATCCAAAACACACTTTTCATAATCAGAAGTGCATCCGACGGAAGTCCGCATTTTTCCTGTCTGGCTGTTGTTTTTGTATTTATTTTTATTCTTTTTTTTGTTTTCGTTTTCATTTTCATTATTTTTATCATTTTTATCATTTTCACTATTTTCATCATTTTCATCTATGTTGTCGCATGCTGTCACTCCGCTTCTCCCTCCACTGCTCATCAGCAGAAATTTATTTATTTGCATATGTTCTAAGATATCTGAATGCTCGGAAATAAGAGAGCGGAAGGTGTATTTATTGTTGCTGTCTTCGTGAACATACTTGCATATTACATATCATTCGTGGCCGTGCATGCAAAGCGCAGCGATATATACTTTCTCTATCTGCATGTGCCGCCGGCATGGGTATGCTATATGGCATTCACAATCTCGCTTGTCTCGAGCATAATGTTTCTCGTGAAGCACAAGCGATCATATGATGTTATCGCGGAGAACGCTGCGATAATCGGTCTTCTTTTCGGCGCAATCGCTTTGTTCATAGGCTCCATCTGGGCAAAGCTTGCATGGGGCTCATTCTGGAACTGGGACCCTCGTGAGACTGCAACTCTGATTCTGTGGCTCGTTTATATGGGTTATGTTGTTCTGAAACTCTCAATTGAGAACGCAGAAAAGCGAGCGACAATAGGCGCTGTCTACAATATATTCGCATTCTCTACGGTTCCACTGAGCTATTTATCCGTTGAATTTGGATTTTCTCAGCATCAATCAGCATCTGAAGTGCTGCCCCAAATGTCGGAAGTTGTCAAGTCCGCGCTTATTTTTGACCTTTTCGCGGTCACCCTCCTTTTTATCGCGCTCATGCTTTTGATATGGGAGGTGAAATCGCTTGAGGAGCGTGCGGATATGTTGAGCATTGCAGTGTCTGGAGGTGTGAGAGATGACATTTGAGAACGATTTGCGCAGCCTCAGCATTTTCATATTTGCGGCATCCGTCGTATACTGGGTGCTTATACTGCTGTTTCTGCTGTGGCTTTTCAGAAGGATATCATCGCTGCGTGAGCGCATATCCGCACTTGAGGCGATGAGCGCTGATGACAGCAGTGAGCGGTTGTGATGTGAACAGGGGAGCCGTTGAGATGAAAGTGAGCTGGAAAGTGAGGCTGAAGGCTGAAAGAAAGTGAGGCTGAAGGCTGAAAGTGAGGGGGGATGGGATGATGTGAGATAATGTGAGATAATGAGATAATGATTTGATCTGAGCAGGATAGAGGGGAGGTGAGGAGTTATGATGAAAAAATTGGTGTTTGGAGTTGTGATCGCTTCGGTCTGCGTGTTTCTGCTGTATGATGCATTTTCCACTTATGTGAGCCCGTATCAGAGCGTTTCCGAAATAATCATGCACAGCGATAAATATGTGGGCGAGAATGTGCGGATACTCGGGAAGATACATGATTTCAAATACACCGAAAAAGGCTCTTTGGTGTTCAACCTCTCAGATCTCCAGAATGAAACGGCGATGATAAATGTCATATACTCAGGTGCCCAACAGCAGGTCAAGGCAGGTCGGAAAGCAGTTGTCATAGGCACATTGACGCGGGAAAAAACAATCATAGCTGAGAAACTGCTTATGAAATGCCCCTCAAAATACGAATGAAAAGCTGCTGCGCAGAACTTTCAATTATATTGTGAGCATATGTGAAAGCGACATGATCGGTGGGATATCAACGCCGCATAATGCAAACATCACGCCGCATAATCAAACATCATACCTTTATATAAGATATGCGGGAAACGCTATCCGATGTGGGAGTGGATGGCGGAAGATTTGCAGTATTTTGATCGAAAGATGTCAGAAGTGTTCGCTGTGATGGAGGAAAACACAATATTAAAAGAGTGTTTGGCATATACAAAAAATGCAGGAGGAAAGCGGATAAGACCCCTGATATGTTTGCTATCTGCTGAATCAGTTGGAGGAAGCAGGGAAGATGCGACGGATGTTGCGATTTCAATAGAATTGCTGCATAACGCATCATTGATTCATGATGATATCATCGACAATAACTATATAAGGAGAATGAAACCTTCAAATCCAGCGATTTATGGGGAGGAAAAAGCCATAATTATGGGTGATTTTCTCTTTGGAATATCGTGTATGATGCTTGCACGCTGCAAAGATGCGAGGGTTATGGAGATTGTCTCCAGAGCTGTATCGGAGATAGCTGAGGGCGAATATCTCTCCTTCAACCTCCGATATTCAGACGAGGTCAGCGAATCATTCTATTTGAAGGTCATATCGCTCAAGACAGCATCAGTGTTCAAGGCGAGTGCGGAGGCTGGCGCAGTCCTGGGAGGCGGAAAAGAAGAGGATGTGCGTCATCTCCGCGCATACGGCTTGAATCTCGGAATCGCATATCAGATTCAGGACGACATCCTTGACATCTTCGGTGATCCCTCAACGATCGGAAAACCGGTCGGACTTGACATAAAAAACGGTGAGCGCACGATACTCATGATACACGCACTTGAAAACGCCGGAAAAGAAGACAGAGATTTTCTCATGCAGATTCTGAGCGGAGAGCTCCCGGTCACAGAGGATCACATAAAACGCATTCGTGAGATAATGCTCTCAACAGATTCGCTCAGATATGCCACAGAACTCGCTGAATCTTTTGTGGAAACTGCAAAAATGCATGTGAGCATGATGAAAAACACACACTCTCAAAAAATGGAGGCACGAAAAAAACTCATGTTCATCGCAGATTGGAGCATGAAACGCATGAGGGAGCAGATGATAGTATATACCTGATGGCAGATAGCACCCATGACCCACACTCAGAGCACCCTCTTCACAACAACAACGGGGTCAACAGGTGGTTTTCCGAGTGCCTTTTCAACTATTTCTCGCACCGCATTAGGAGCTTCCCAGTCACATATTCCCATGCCTTTCTCATCCACATAAGTGCCGTTGAACTTCACATCTGGATATTCCTTGAGGATTTCATAAAAGCGATTCATTATCTCCCTGCGTCCTCCCCGCTCAATTTCGGGAGTCTTCCATCCTCCGTGAAGTGAAATACCAATACCTTCGCCATCACTCACCACACCTCTCTTCTTTTTTCTTCTTTTTCTTCTTTCCTCCGCTCAATTCATCTGTTATCCGTTATTATCCGTTTCTGGCATCACTGGCAGTGCGCTCCCGCTTTATTCTCTGCTGTGGTGTCTGCAGCTGTCAAGTGGAGCATCCATGCTTCCGCTTCGGTAGCCCTCAAGGTCAAGTGTGACGAAGAGGAATCCGAGACTTTTGAGTTCTTCACACACTTCGCATGCGATTTTCATATCAAACTTGCACAGATCCTCCCTGTCTATTTCTATCCTTGCAAGCAGAGCTGTGGTGTTTTCTCCGGCTGCTTTTTTGCTTCCGTTTCTGTCTGCTTTTCCCACAGTGCTGCTGTTCAGGGTGCTGCCGGATGCATGTGACATATCATGTATTCTGACTCTCACCTGTGAGAATCCCTTGCCACGAATGAAAGACTCTGCATGCTCTATTTTCCGAAGGAGGTCTGAGGATATTCGCATTCCGTATTGAACTCTTGTCGCGAGACACGACATTGGCGGCTTATCCCAGAACGGCATGTTCAACATTCTCGCGATCTCCCGCACCTCGTCTTTTGTTATTTTCACATCAACGAATGGATGCCATATAGAGGACGCCCTCATGCCGGGGCGTCTCACATCGCTTAATGTTGCGCCATCCGCGATCACATCAAAACCATGTTCGGCAGCGATGTCCTTGAGAATTCGCGATAATGCAAGTTTGCAGAAGAAGCATCTGTTGGGCGAGTTCTCCACAAGTCTCTTCCTCTCAAGCCACGAGAACTTCACGATCTTGTGCTGCGCGTTCAGGTATGATGCGAATTCTCGTGCGAATATCAGCTCGCTCCTTGGCACCACTTCAGAGTCAAATGTTACAGCAAGCACATTTTCACGCTCAAGCACATCACACGCCACCTTCAGCAGCAGTCCGCTGTCAACTCCGCCGGAATATGCTATGAGCAGTCTCCTTCTGTCGGCTATCTCTTCCCTCAGACGATTCAGCTTTTCCATACACGACGGAGGCATTTAGTTCTGTTACCTCAGATTAAAAAAAATGCGTTTCGCCTTTCTGATTTCAAAGGAGCATGAGACGCTGCCAAAAGCCGAGGTCATAGCGTGTCTCGATGCACTCAAAGTCCGTTTCACAGAGATCATGCACGAGCGAGGCTTGCTTGTTTTTGATCTGCACAATGCGGATTTCAGCATCGCGCACATCCTCGCCGGCAGACTTGGAATGACTCATCACATACTTCTGATACTCGGTGAGTGCGCTCATGAGGGGGATGTGAAAAAAACAGTTGCTGCACTGTCTGAAGTTGTGGATGAAGCGGATATTGAGAGTTTGTTGACCTCATTGTTCACAACAGCGTTCAGCGCCAGAAGCGCATCTTTTGCGGTGAGGGCTATGAGATTTGGAATGAGCCGCAGCGATAAATGCAGCTCAGCAGATGCCGAGCGGGAGATGGGGGCATTTTTGAAGAAGAAGTGCAGATGGCTGCGCGTTGATCTGAAAAAGCCAGCTGTGACATTCGTGATATTGCTGACCGAAACTCGTGTTTTTCTCTGCGTTCTCGCCGCATCTGTGGACAAGAAGCAGTTTCAGAGAAGGCGCCCGCACATGCGACCCTTTTGTCGTCCGGTGACTATGTCGCCCAAGCTCGCACGCGTCGTTGTGAATCTCAGCCGCGTCCGGGAGGGGGAAGTTCTCATAGACCCCTTCTGTGGGACTGGCGGGATATTGATGGAAGCCTCTTCAATAGGCGTTCGCGCTGTCGGCATGGACATCATGGATGAAATGGCGAGAGGCTCGCGGCAGAACCTTCGCTCATACGGGTTGAACGCCGATCTCATAGTGGGAGATGCGTTGAAAATGCCCTTCAGAGATGAAAGTGCAGATGCCATCGTGGCTGACATGCCTTACGGAAGGTCATCATTCGTCTCATTACCGTCGTTTGTCTCATTGCAGCATGAGGCAGCAAAAACAAAAAAGACAGCGGCATCTCTGCTGTGGTCATCTGCAATGGAGGAGATTTCGCGAGTGCTCAAGCCACGCAGGACCGCGGTCATCATATCAAACGCACCTCTCACAGCATCTGAAGGCGATGTGCCTCAGCTTCATGTGCTTGAAGAGCACAAATACAGAGTCCACAAAAGCCTCTGCCGCCACATAACCGTTCTGATGAAAGCTATCAGAATAACCCGTCAACACAACATCAATAAACAATGACAGTATCAATAAACAACAAACAACAATAAATCAAAAAATTTGAAACATTTACTGAAAATAATTATCAAATGTGAAATTATGCATTATATGTATAAAAGAGCTGAACACTGCGAAGTATGGATGCGGAGTCAGTGCTGTGGAGTGGAGAGTGGAGTCAGTGCTGTGGAGCACTGTGGAGAATCACTCAAGCGTGTCGCTCATTGTCACCCAGCAGTGGTGGAGTTCCTCCCGTAGTATCTCACATTTCTCCCTGCACTCTCTTGCTTTTTTCTCATTTCCCATGAGTTCATACACGCGGGCGAGGTTTGAGTATGTTCTGGCGCCGAAGTCGACGAGATATCTGCGCAGTTCTATTGCTTTCTCAAAGTATTCAACTGCCTTATCATAATCGCCGAGCTCAGCATATGCGACGCCGCAGCTGTTGTAAGCTTTTGCGAGAAATGTGCGGCGTTTCTCATTTGCGATGAGATTTTTGAGGAGGTCTATCGCCTTTTCGTATTCGCCCATAGCGAGGAGCTCATTACTCATATCAATCAGCATTCCAGGATCCATTGTGGGCAGTGAGGGCCGTCTGCCTTCTTCATCCATGTTTGAATATAGGATCTCATATAATACTCAATTTTCGCAATACTCAATTTTTGCAAAGCCTCATTCACGACGCTCATGCGAAGTCAGCAAGCCTCTTCACACGGCTGACGGGGTGAGGATGGGTTGAAAATATCTCCATGATCCGCTCACTCATGCTTATCTTCGCACGAGCGGCGAACTCACGGAGCTCATATTCATCTATGCGACCGTTTCTGTCAATATCAGCCTGTCTCAGATCTCTGAGGTCACGCTTCGCGCTGAGCGGATCAGCTGCAAAGAAAGCACGCATGCTCCCCACCTCCTTTTTGAGCTTATCAGATGGAGCGACCGCGTTACCGTAGATTATCTTGTAGAGGGCGGATGCGAGTGCATGCGGCTTCCTCGTTATCTCAGCGCTTCCCGCGTCTGCGTAGAACTCACGGATGCGAGATACCCAGAGCAGTATGAGATTGCTGATGAAATATGCAAGAAACGCTATAAAGGCCACCGCAAGCATGACAGCGCCTGAGTTCTCCCTCCTTTCGCCGCCCATGCCTCCCAGCATGCCCGACCAGAGGAACCAGATGTAGACGAAGTAACATATCATCGGTATGACACTGAGCGCGGTGATGACAGCCATGTCCCTGTGCTTTATATGTGATATCTCATGTGCGAGAACACCTTCAAGCTCATCTCTGTCAAGCATCTGCATCAGCTTCCTCGTCACACATACGCGCGCATTTCGCTTTGAAGTGCCAAATGCAAATGCGTTCGGTATCGGTATCTCTGAAATCCCCACCTTTGGCTTTGGGATGCCGGCCTTCATCGCAATGTCCTCCACCATGAAGTGCAGTTCGGGATACTCATTCTCAGTCACATAGCGGACGCGCATCGTCATCTCAACTATTTTCGGTCCTATGAAAAACTGCATGATCACAATAATAGCAGCGAGCAGCGCGAGCACCACAAAAAGCACAGCACTCACGCCCATCAGGAGCGTTGTGATCAACGCAAGAACCCCGTATATCAGCGCGAAAAGCAGCATCACACTTACCGACATCCGTATGAAGAGCCCCAACCTCCTCATCGCCACAGACTCCTCTCCAATTGATATCGCAAAAAGCGCCCAGGTCGGGATTTGAACCCGAGTCGGAGCCTCGACAGGGCTCCATGATAGGCCACTACACCACCCGGGCACATCATCATTATCATAATGCTCCTTATATATAAATCGCTTGCTCCTATCACCCGCCAGCTCATATCTCCCATCAGCCGCATGGCCAGCTGCAGTCTGGCGGTTTGCCACACCCCTGCGACCGCAACCTCATTTCATGCGCTCGACGAAGAATTCAGCCAGTGCGATCATATTCTGCCTCATTTCTTCATTTCCTTCTGTCTTATTCAGAATTTTCAGACCTTCCTGAAGGTATTTCTCTGCGCATTTTTCCGCATATTCTATTGAGTGATGCTTTTCAAATATGCGAATTGCGTTTTCAATTGCTTCTTTATCGTAATTTCCGAGGCATTTCATGATTTCTCTGCGTTCAGATGCGTTGCAGCGAGCCAGGCAGTGGACGATGATGAGTGTTGGTTTTCCCTCATATATGTCCTCGCCTATGCGTTTCCCATATTCTTCCTCGGAGCCTTTCAGGTTGAGCACATCATCTCTTATCTGGAATGCGATGCCTATGTGTTCCCATGCATTGCCGAGTTTTGATGTGATGTCGTCGGGAGCGCCGCCTGCGATAGCACCGCACTTCGCTGATACAGCGAAAAGTCTTGCTGTTTTCTTGTGCAGAATCTCAATGACATCCTCAACGCTCATCCGCATGGTCTGTTTGAAAAGAATGTCGAGCGCCTGTCCCTCTGCGAGTGTGACGCTGAGCGCTGCGATCTCGCGGAAAATCCTCCATGCACGTTCAACACCCAGCAATCGCTCGTTCTCGCAGAGCACATCAAAACACAGTGCGAAAAGCGCATCTCCCGCATTCACTGCGACAGGCAGCCCGTATTTTATGTGAAGCGTTGGCTGACCACGCCTCAATCTGCTTCCGTCCTCTATGTCATCGTGGACAAGCGAGAAATTGTGAAAAAGCTCAATCCCAAGTGCAGTTGGCAGCGCATCCGCAGCATCACCGCCCACAAACTCGCAGCTCAGCATGCAGAGACATGGTCTCAACCTCTTTCCTCCTCTGCCGAGAATGTCTTTTATGGGCTCATACAGGGTGGGTGATGGCTCCCTGCTTTTCAGACGCTCCCACCACGCTCGCTCAATCATCTCAACATATCTTCTCAGATTGTCGCTCAGATCCTCCATAATTATTCCTCCCATTCCCTTCATTTTATCATTTCATTTTCATTCAGCATCATTCGGCATCATTCGGCATCATTCGGCATCATTCAGCAATCCATTTCATCCTGCAATTCCTTCTCACTTCCCTTTAATAATGATGCGGCTGAAATGAAAGGGGGGATGAGAACAACACTCTGTTGTTTTGCTGTTGCTGCTGTGATCCTCGTGAGTGCTGCGTATGGCATGGCTGAGGAGATGGCTGCGGTGGCGGTTGTAAGTTATGATGTTGAGCCTGCTGTTTTCTTTCCGGGAGATGAGGGCATAATCACAGTTACGCTTAAAAACACCGCAACGCAGTCTTCAGCTACCGAGGAGAATTATCGTCCGGGATACGGTGGAGGATACACACGAACAACATATACTTCCACTGGAAGTGAGGAGATAGAATGCGTGCGGCTCATCAGCGGCGGAGATTGCGTTGAATGGATTGAAGCACACACAGGACGCATCAGCGAATACCGCAACATCGGTGCACTTGGTCCCGGAGAGAGCATAAGCATATCTTTTCCCGTGCGTGTGAGGAGTTTCTGCAGGGATGCCACATATTTTCCGATTGTCTCAGTTGATGTTGAGAAGGGAAAGGATGTGCGTTTTCCAGTCCCTGTGCGCGTGGACAGCAGTGCGCTGAACATGATTTTTGAGGAAATTCCTCCTGAGATATCGCCCGGTGAGGCGAAAGAAATCCGTCTTACAGTGGCCAACAACCGCCCGAGCTCTCTTTCAGGAGTGTGCATATCTGTGACATCGGATGAATGCATTGAGATCACACCTGAGCGCGTTTTCATAGGAAATATCGGGAAATACGAGAGGAAATCCGTAAATTTCACAATTTCTGCGGTATGTCACGGCACAAATGCTGCTGCAGAGACAAAGAGGATTGTGTTTGAGGCTTCCTACAAAAACGGAGATAACGAGCACAAAAGCACAGTTGAGGCGAATGTGCTTCTGAGAGATGTGCTGGATGTGCATTTGATACTCGTTCATGCTCCTGCATCCGTGAAGCGAGGAGAGCATGTCAGAATAGAATTTGATGTTGCCAACGGAATGGAAAAGCCGATAAGTGCTGTCAGCGTCGTTCATTGCGCGCCCGATGTGAGAATACTGCCGTCCGAGAGCTTTATCGGTGATATGAATGCGGGTGATGTCTTTTCAGCATCATTCACAGTGTATTCAGAGACGCTTGGAACGGGAGAGAACACGCTGAAGTTCAAACTGCGCTTCAGAGATACAACGGGAAGATTATATGAGACCCCGCCCTATGATGTGAGAATTTTCGTGGAAGAGCCTGATGAAACCCCATCGCAAATGCCTGTCTTTGCCATCGCAGCGATCGCTTCTGTCATGATGGCTGTTCTGTTTTTCGTGATGCGAAAGCGTCGTCGCACTTAGGTTGCTGGTGTATTTTGTTTTGTGATTCAGATGCTCATGCAATGCAGAGTTGCGGAGCCTATGAGGTAAAAAATGGGAAAATTATGCTGAACCCTGATAAAATTATATAGGAAGTGTGTTGGTGAACAGAGAGAAAATAACTGCAATAGATTTTGAGCATTCGTTAAATGAAGAGGTAAGATTAAAAATTGCACAGAGAAAGAATTGAAGAACTTGAAACGAAAAAGTGCAAATGACAGGGAACAGAAGAAAAAGTTAGAGGAAAAAAGGAATTGGAATACAGGATTTTATATAATAAAATAATAAATAGATAAAATAACAGACTATCTTGTGGGTGCTCAGGTATGAAAGAGTTAAAACGCCAATTTTGACTGGAGATGTTGATAGGAAATGCGGCAAAATCAAGGAAACCGGTTGGTTCTCTCAGATGTATGAAGCTTTGGTTGGAGGATTTGGTGGTTATGCTTGTGATCCCACTTCTGAAGGAAGATACCCATAGAAGTGGGGAAAGATGCGATGTCTGTGAATTGTTTGGATGCACAAGCTGGAGCAGGAGGTTCAGGATTGAGGTGGGAGACCTCCCCTTAGTAATTAAATTCGTTACGAAAATTGATCATCCATCCTTTAAGACCGATTTAGAAAGGGGGATTAACCTTTAACAAAACCTCAGGGAAAAACTGAGATGAGCATGTGAGCGATCCGGGTGCGACCCTGAATTCAAAGCCCATCATTTTTGGCATCATAACCTCACATAACATCATTACACCTCTCACCTGCACAGTCTGCACCGTCTCACTTTCCTTATTTTCATTGTTTATTTTTTATTTTCACTGAATTGAATGAGCTAAAGCATTCTCCACGCATATATGAACCGCTGGATGGCGGTGAGATGGGAGAGAAATGCGATAACCACCACAATCAAACCGAGCGGTGTGAGCTCACCGAAAGGAGAAATTATGGGCTCGCTGTGGAATGCGTTGAAAATCGTGGCACCAATTATTATCAGCAGCCTGTCAGCCCTGCCGAGAACTCCTCCATAAACGCGATGCAACCCGACAGCCTGCGCCTGAACGCCAACATATGATGAAAGGAGAACTCCAATCATCGCAACAGCGCCAATATCCCATCTCACGTGCCCGCCCATGATTATCCCAATTATTATGAAAACATCTGAATATCTGTCGAAAACATGCTCAAGAAAATCACCTTTTCTCGTTGTATTATGAGTTGCGCGCGCTAAAATGCCGTCAAACATGTCAAAAAATGCGTTCAGAGCCACAAAAATCCCGGCAATCAGCAGTGTCAGATTGAACTTCGCAGATGATCTGGATGCTGCAAAAAAAACACCAGACAGTGCAGCTGTTAAAAGTGCAAGCAATGAGAGAATGTTTGGCGTGAATCCTCGCCTTGCAAGTGATATAGCAATCCTTTCAGCATACGCATTTCGCTCAATGAAATTTCTGAAAAGCGCATCCGCAGTCATGTCCGCTCCATCCGCTCCAATCCCATCCACTCCAGTCAACGCTGCCAGGCGCATATCTCTCACGCATCTCACAGATCTCACGCATTCCGTTGTTTGAGGCGCATGCAATCTCAGTTTCAATTATCTGATGCACGACATCCGCAACATCCTCAACGCACATGTCGGTTGTGTCTATCTCATAGACCACTTTGCAACGCTCAACTGCCTCTATGAGTATCACATCAAGAACCTCAGCATGCACATTTTCATCTATTTTGTGAGGTTCAAATCCCTTTTTAATAAGCCTCCTGGCAAGTTCTGGCGGAGATGCACGCAGAACGATGGCAATGTCCGGTCGCAAAAGATGAGATAAATGACCATCCAGCAGCAGAACACATCTGTAACGCCTGCTTCTCTCGGGATCATCACGCTGCACGTTGTGCATCATGCGTCTGTGTTCTCCGCGCACATGTGTTCTCAGCCTCCTCATATCCGCGATGAAGCAGTGCCTTTTCCTGTCGTATCCGCGATGATATCGCTTGCGTATGATTTCGTTCAGATCAATTATATTGAGAGGCGATGAGAAGCGCATCCTCTTCAGACATGCGCACACACTTGTCTTCCCCACACCGGGAGTCCCTGTCAATGCGATGATCATATTTCCCGCCGCTCCTCCCGCTCTGATCATGAAGTTCCTCTGAGCAGCGCTTCCTCCCTGCGTCTGTCCTTGAGGTCAAGTTTCACGATCTTCACATTTGAAGGATGTATGGGCTTTGGCACTTCTGAGAGGTCAGATCTCACCACCACAACACCCTCCACTGTGATGCGCTCTCGCTTCAGATCAACTGAGAGAACCTTTCCCTCATGTCCCCTGTCATCGCCACGCATTATCCTGACAACATCCCCCTTCCGCAGCGGAAAGCTGCGCCTTCCGTATTTCTCACGCAACGAATAATCAAGCATCGCGCTCACAAACTTATGTCGCCTGTGGAGAGGCGCGTTGAAGCGAGCCTTCCTCTGCTTTCTCGGTTGTTTTGACTTTGTTATCGCAACCATTCCACAATCACCTCCTCCCTTTTTCCTTTTTGGATTTCCAATTATAACACAGTTTCGGCCACATGTGAAGGCGAGGGTGAAAGCGAAGGGGAAAGCGAGGCTGGAGTGAGATGCGAGAAGGAAGAGTTCTCGTTACGGGTGGAGCCGGGTTCATAGGCTCGCATGTCGTTGACAGGTTGATGGAGAAGGGGTATGAGGTGATTGTGCTCGACAACCTGAGCGCTGGAGACATCTCATTTCTGAACGAACATTTGAGCGACAGAAAATTTGAATTTCACAACACAGACCTCCTGCATGAAGATTTGAGCAGATTTTTTGAGCATGTGCATACAGTTTGGCATCTCGCAGCAAATCCTGAGGTGCGTGTTGGCGCTGAGGATACGAGGATACATCTTGAGCAGAATATAATCGTGACACACCGGGTCCTTGAGGCTATGAGAGAGTGTGATGTGCCTCTAATGGTGTTCACATCAACATCCACTGTATATGGAGAAGCTCTCAGAATTCCCACTCCTGAGGATTATGGACCTCTGATGCCGATCTCTCTGTACGGAGCCTCAAAACTCGCATGCGAAGCGATGATATCAGCTTATTGCCACACTTTCGGTATGAAAGCCGTCATATACAGGTTTGCAAATGTGGTTGGAAGGAGGTCAAGGCATGGCGTTATATATGACTTCATAATGAAACTCAGTAGAAATCCGCATGAGCTTGAGATCCTCGGTGATGGAACTCAGACAAAATCATATATTTATGTGGATGACTGTGTGGATGCGATGTTCTTCGGGCTTAACGCAATTGAGAACCTGAAGCATGAGTGCAACAGCTCTGATAGCTCTGATGAACCTGACGAGGAAGGAGTTGCAAAAGTGTTCAATATAGGCACTGAAGATACTGTCAGCGTGCGCAGGATCGCTGAGATTGTGAGTGAGGAGCTCGGATTGAACCCGAAATTCAGGTTCACAGGAGGCAGGCGGGGATGGAAGGGCGATGTGCCCGTGATGCTTCTGGATTCCTCGGAATTGCGTGCGCTCGGCTGGAGACCGAGGTTAAACGCTGAAGAAGCTGTCAGAATGGCAACACGCGATCTCATCGCTGAGCTGAACTTCAGAACACTTTACGCTGAGTGAAATGTATAGTCCTCACATTTGAATGGCGAATTGATTTTCACCTTATTTCGGACAACATGCATACGATCATGCGAATGAAATGCGAATGCACAGCGAAGATGCAAACTAAGCCGGATACCCGCTCGTCAAAGCGGCTTCCCTTTCAATTTTAATCCCCGCCTGTTTTATTGCCTCCTTGATTTTGTCTTCATATACTGTAACCGGGATGCAACCATCTCTCGCCTGAATAGTTACCCTTATCTCAAATTGATTGAATCTGGTTTTCAGGTAATTTGCAATTTTCGCAATTGTGGAAATCTGATTCGCAGGAACATTGAGCTCAAGGTTTATCCTTGAAAACATCTCATGCCCATTTTCTCCCCCATTTTCGTCCTCAGTTCCCGTTTCATCTTCTGGCGGTGAGGAGCCTTCCGATTCTGTTTCATCCGCGCACAGATCAGCTCTGATAATGATTTCATCATCACTCAGCTCAAAAACTGGAGTTTTGTTTATATACTCACACTCAATTTCTTCATTTTTTAAGCAGCCGCAGCCGAACAGGCCCTCCTCAACACCTCTTTTTATGCTCTCCACAAAAGCCTCTTCAGAACTTAATCTGAGCTCTCCGGGAGTTTTCAAAAAAGTCTCGTAAATATCCTTGATTCTCACATATTTTTTATCTCCGAGATACCTGTCTCTGATGACCTCAGGTGCAACTCTCTCAAGGATTTCCCCCTGATTTCTCAGGCAATCGTAGATTTCTTTATCAAGAAATGATTCTCCAATTGTTGGAATTCCCATATCAATCTCCCTGAATCCCTCTTTTGCAGGCAGAAACACTTTGCGATAAAATTTCCTCAATTCTTCATATTTTCTCTGCTCGTAGTTTTTAAGTTTATTTCTGATCTCTTTTTTCTGACTCTCCTTCAAAAGTTTTTCATCTCTCTCAATTGATTTTAAAGCCAGCAATTTTCTGATAAATGAGTGGAAACTCTCTTTTTGCGACTCTTCGTTGCACAGAAAAAGGAGAGTGTTCCTGTAAACTCTCGGGCTTTCACCATATTTTTCCAGAAAGTCCTCAGCAGGCTTTGTGGCGTTCAGAATCACAAGCTTCAGCTCGGGTGTATCTTGAACATCTCTTGGAAATTTGGGATGTATATAAACCCTGAACATTGAATTTTTTGAAACAAATAACATACTTTTCTCCTCCTCATAAATGTCTTTTTCAGGAACACTTTCCTCTCTGATGAGAATTATCCTGTTCAAGTTTGGCTGATTCGTGAAGTAGAGCTCCTCATCAGATATATAAAATAATTTCTCCCTTATTTTGTTGATCACAGTGTCTATCACAGAGCTTGAAATTTCCGGGAACACTGTGCTGAGCTTTATATCTCTTATACTGGCGCCCTTCTCTCCCCTGCCCGAAAATGAAAGCATGAAAACTGTTGTGCTCACAGCAGTTCCGAGTTTATACTGCATATAGGAACTTCCAAGACCGTTATCAATTTTCTTGGAGCCAGAATCATCTGCAGTTATGTCCTGAGCAATTATACTGTCCCATTCCTGACCGATGTGCTTTATGAGTTCCCTTCTTATCTCATCATTTTTCAGGTTGAAATCTCCAAGCCGGATGAACGGGATATTTTTGTCCAGAAGGTCGTGAACAACAAGAGAAAGAAGTCTTAAAACTCCTCTTGTCCTCTGGAATGTGGGGAATGAACCCCATCTCCTGTAAAGAACATCTATAACCTCCGGTTTAAACGGATAACTTCTCAGGAATTTATCCCTGTAATTTGCAACTTCATCTCCTGAAAGCAAACCTTCATTTTTTGCATATTCTACAAACTCATCCACAACTTTTTTTGCCTCTTTCTCATTTGTTTTGCTGAAAAGCCTCGCTCTTACAACATGCTCTATCTCCTCATCCTCCACAGGTGTGTATATCTTTTCCATTCTTCCACTTATCTTTTGAAGTTGCTGAAACATTCTCTCTGCGTTTTCATCGTAATGCTCCAGAATACTGGAGGGCAAAGTGAGAACTAAGAGGGCATTTCCAACAGTGGCGACAGAAGCTGTGAGTTCCTGAACGAAAGCAAAGGTCTGTGATGCAAGGTTTGAATCTCCAATTCTTATGCCTGCAGCCTTTGTGACATATTCAAGGATCTCATCCATCAAAATAAGGACCGGTGAGTTTTCTGAGAGAAGCTTTATGAGTTTCTTCTTACCGGGGGATATATTGCCTTCTGTCATCTCAATTCTTCCAGTCAACTGTCTTTCAAGTTCTTCCCAAGGCTTTGTCTCTTCCGGGTTTAACGCCGTCCCATCAAATACAACAACTTTTGTGTTCCATTCCCCTGCCTTGTGGTATAGAGCTATGAGGGTGTGGGTTTTACCACCACCAAAAGGTGTTTGAATCTGAATAACAGAATCACCACTTCTTCCCTCAAGCCTTGCCCTCGCAATTTCAATGATGTTTCTCAGTCCCTTTGTCAGGTAAGTTTTTCTGAAAAACAGATCCGCATCCTGATAATCCAGTGGTGCCTTTCCGTTTACCACCTGCCACAGGTCGGCGGCAAAGACATCCATTGTCAGGCGCCCTTCAAGTATGTCTTCATGTGGTATTGCTATCTGTGTAAATGGTTTCATTCAAACAACCTCCTCTGCCTATATTTGTCCCTGATCTCATCAATCAGTTTATCCCTCCCGCTTAGGAAGCCATCAAGGAGTTTTTTCTCCTTGCTCCCGTTTGGTAAGGTTTCGGATATTGCCTGAGCAACTCTGTAAAATGACTCCTTCCTTCCGCATCCTGTTTTTACAAGAACTTCTTTCATCTCCTCTTTCCTTCCAGCCTTCCACAAAAGAAGGACTTTGTGAAGGACATCCGTCATCTCGGTCAAATCGCCAATTTCCTCCAGCGTCCTTTCCTGAGGGCCAAGCAGTGTTATGAATTCTTTCTCTTTTTTTATGAAGCCTTTGTTCCACTCCTTTTCCAAATCAACGCCTGTTGACTGTGCCAATTTGCGGGCATCATCAAAATGAACCCTTGCCTCTCCATAAGTCCAGCGCCAGAGAAGGTAGAATCTCGTCAGGGGAGAAAGCTCCTCAGCAATGCCGTTGTGAAGAATCTGTTTAACAGCGTAATCAGTTACGATTTCGCGGACATACTCAAGCAGTTTGCTCGCATTTATTTCGTTCCCCTCATAATCCATAACCTTCCTGTATTTTCCGAATATCTCAATGGCTGAGCCTATTGCGGAGATGAAGTAATCAGCACCGCTTATTCCTTCTTCCCAGAGAGATTCCAGCTTTCTGTAAATGTGGTTTTTGATCTCCTCTTTTACCTCATTGAGCCATCCAACTTCTTTTCTCTCCATTTTGCGGCAGACGAAGTAGATTGAAGAGGCGAGGGCGGCATTTCCTTTTGCGAGTAAACGAGACTTCATTTCAGTATCAATAGGCCAGGAAGCGGTAACGACAAGATCGGATTCAAGAAGAGAATTTATGAGGGTTTCCCAGCCGGATGTGGATTTGTGAGTGTAAACGATGGTTGTAATGCCATTGGGCTTTAAAACTCTTGAAATCTCTTTAAAGGATTTTTTGAGCATGGATTCAAAGAATATTTTGGCTTTTTCGTTAGAGCCGTGCCTTACTGGATTTGAAACAATTTCTTTTGTTTTTGGAACAAGCGGAGTCATAAACAGCTCGGGATATAAATCACCCACGCATCTTTTAAGCCACACATAGAAGAAATCCGAAAGCTCTGCATAGTTAATATTATCATAATACGGCGGATCAGTGAAAACCGCATCAAAGTGGTTGTCGGGATATGGAAGCTCTGTGGCGGAGAATTGGGTGACGGTGGGAATTCTTAACTTTCCTTCCTCCTCGAATGCGACATATGGAATCTGGGAGAGGTGGGCAATTATTCTATAAATCCAATCAACTGCATTAGAAAAATAAGTGAAAGGAAACGCCTCAATATAATCCCAGACCATTCCTAACGCTTGCCTATTAAAAGTGTGTGCAACTGCTTCTAATTGTGTTATCCATGGAACCAAAACTGTAGATTGGTCTATAGTCCTGCTTATTGCACATGCTAAATAACTCACCACCGCCTTCGCATACTCTCTGTCATAGCCCTCTTCAATCATCTTTTGATAAGAAAGTCTCACCTTTTCGGTGAATGTGATCAAAGCGAGCTTCTGTCGGGAGTTGAAAAGGTCGCCCCATTTTGTCATTCCATACCTCATCACATCTCTCTGTTTTAGGCAATTCCAGTCTAATTCCTCATCCGGCACAGGGTCAATTCCCCACTCCTCCCTCAACCTTTCCCTTTTCTCTTCCAGATACTTCTCCGCATCCCTGAAAACCTCCAAATCCTTCTCCGTTGCAAGCCTGTATCTTTTTCCATTTTCGCCCAGTTTATGCAGAACAACAGCAACCATTCTCTGCCCTGCTTTTCCTTTCTGAAAGAGTTTCCTTGTTGTGTTTGCATCGGCTGTATAACCGCAAACTGGACATGTCGCTATTGCCCTTGAGACAGTGCCTTTTGAAGGATCAAAGCCCGCAGGCATCTTTTCATAGCCATCTCCAACAATCTTGAACTTTACCTCCTTTCCGTCAACATAGGGATACAGGGCAACCCTCTTACGCCTCTTAGCAAGCCAGAACTGTCTCATCAGAGGAATCTCAGCACCACATGCAGGATTCTGGCATGGAATTGTGCGAGCCCAGATATAGCCAACAGGAATTGAGCCATCCTCATCACTCGGATAAAATCTACCGATCTCCTTCTTTGCCTCTTTAAGAACCCAATTCCCCCATTTTTTCACATACTCCAGAAGGGGATTCCTGCCACTCAGAAAATCCCAATTCCTTCCCATAGGCTTTCCATACTTCTGAGGATACTCAAGGGTGCATTTTAGGATGAGGACTGCAACAGGGTTGTATTCTACTGCGTGCGTCTCACATCCAAGCCTTAATGCCTCCAAAGGTATGGAACCTCCACCCGCAAAGCAATCAAGAATCCTTAAATTTCCTCCATTTACCTTCAAAACATCTTCTCTTGCTTTTTTGATTATGCCCTGATTCAAAGAATTTTCCCATTTTGAAAGCTCTATTATAAACCGCCTCTTCTCATTCCAGTCAACCTCGTCTTTTGGAGCAGGAATTAATGCGGCATAACTCGTTGCTCTTGACGCAGCCAACGGACGGCGTGCCCACCATATATGTAAGGTTGATATGTGCCCATGTCTGATGTTCTTCTCCTTTGCAGAAATTTCACTCACTTCCTTCACGGGAAAACTTTCCTCTATGAAGCGTTTATCTTTCATTGTTTATCCTCTCTTCAATCAAAATTGCTCTCAAAATTCATTAAACAAAAGTTTTTTTATAGCCTTCATTATTATTGATGTTATTGATACATTTGTTAAAATTTTGATAAATTAAATCTGACAACTTTTTAAAATTCATTCTCAAATATTATCAGATATTCTTCTCAGATCATGGAGTAAATTCTCATTTTCAACTCTATCGGCGGGAGGTCCCCATCTGAATGAGAGCCTTTATAGTTGTGAGAAAAATAACAACTATGAAGAGCACATTCTTTCTGTTCATCTCATCTTTGCTTAAAGTATCGTAGGGAAGTATTTGCGAGCAGCGGAATTATAAATTTTCTCAAATTTTGGCATACGATAAAGACCACATGAGCAAAGCCACTGAACATCCTTAAAACATCCAGAGAGATTCCATTTAAATCTTCGTTTATTCGCTAAAACAACCGAATTCTGGGCATCCAAAAACGACCAGGAATATCATTCACTGAGACGCATACCCGGCGGATGTTTTTGTCTTTTTAAGCGAATTTAAGAACACGGAATTATGCTGAAGTCAACATGGCAGGAGAGAGCAAGTCACGGGCAAGTTGTATCCTGCGAAAGAGCGAGAAGAAATATGCTCTACAAACTGAACTTTATCGGAGTTTATCGGAGTTGAAGAGGAGAAGGAAGAATGTTGCTGAGATATAAGAGAGGTATTTTATTTTGAACCAGTCAGGATTCAAAATCAAGTGAAGCAGACTGGACAGACTTTATATTTCAAGAGGTTCCCAAATTCACCGTCCCATTGAAGGTAGATAATAGGTAGCGGAGAGTGGTATGCTCTCATCTGCGTGAGAGAGGAAGAAGTTCCAGGAGATTGAGAGCGGGGTCCATATATGTCATGCAGAGTCAAATATGCATAAACTTCTCAACTGCCTGTTGGGCATGAAAACAAATAGATTCAGTTGAGGGTTCCCACTATGAGTCTCCGATTTTACATATTCTTACATATTCCATATTCTTACATATTCAAAACACATCAGTGGAAGATTTGCGGAATTTTTTATGCAGTGTCCATCTCATGCTGTATTCTCATTTTTCCAGAGCTGCGACTTCAAAACAATCAAAGCAATGAAAATGTCCCAGTCACTTTCTGAGACATGACTTTCTCCTGCTCGTGAGCCAATATTTGAGTCGGACCATTTAAGACTTTCTCAATTCTTTTATTTTTCCTTCATCCTCTCATAATTCCCTGTAATTTCAGGTTTTCCTGGATCGGAGGCGGTATAAAATTCACACTCTCACAATGTCATGGGAGGAAACGGCGTTATTTATATGTTTGAATATGTTTGTGTTTGATGTTGACGGGTTGGAGCGGCACAGTGTTCTTCACAGCATAATCCGCAAGTGAAACAATCTCAACCTGATTAAGTTTTAACTGTTTCAGCGCTCATATCTCAACAGCGCTCATATCTCAATACCTTCTTTCAGAAATAAGTAGGATAACTCACATCGCGTATTCTGGCTGCTCTCTTTTTTCTGCGATGTAATTCCTCACAATTGATTTGAAATCCTCTCTGTTGTATTATCCATCTCTCCATTCCTCACCCTCTCCACACATCACTACTTCTGTTTTTCCACTCTTTTGTGGGAACTACAAATCTCACAACCTCAATTTTCTCCTGTGGCCTCAGGTTTTCTGCGGGGTTGTTTATAATGTAAAGCACAGGATTCGTTGCCGCATTTGCCACAACATAAAGCCAGTACTGCTCCCTGAACCTTTTTGCCTTGAACCACTCATTTGGAGTCAGAGCGACATCTCCCTCTTCTGCCCTCGCCTTTACCTCTATGTATCTTGTTTCTCCCCCACCTTTTGAGCGAATATCAAAACCGATGTTTTCCTTTGACACATCTTCAGGAACTCTTCCCTGCTTTCTCTCATATTCCATCGCCAATTCCATTCCCTTTCTCTCAATCTCCTCATCCTCAACTTCAACAATTTCACTCCTCTCAGGAATTACCCTGACAACGGTCAAAAACTCTGGCATGGATATGCTCAAACTCTGCTCCAGCTCTATTTCATTTCTGAGAGTTTTTCTCGCCTCTTCGTATCTTTTCTTCTGCTCCTCTTTATTTCTGATGGGCAAATCCACATTTTCGCCTATTGCTTGCCTCTCATACAACTCAGCAAGCTCCTCATCAAGCTTCCCTATGAGATAATCAAGAGACTTTAGCCCATACTTTCTTTTTATTTCCGCCTGCCTTCTTCTTTCTTCTGCTATTCCTTCTTTATATCTTCCAACCGCATCTATCACAAAAGGCAGTAATCTGTTTTTATCGGGCAAATCATCGGAATTATCGGAATTATATACAGGAGAGAGATCCCACAGAATTGCGGGGTTTGTTTCTCTTTTGTTTTCTCCGTCATCATAAATCGCGAGGATTTTCCTGCCGGCAACTTCACCCTTTCCATCTCTTACCTCCCCTATGTAAAACCATATATAACCATTTAACCTTCCGGAAGGGTCTTTGAAGACAGCACCTCTTTTTGCTTCTTCTCCAAATTTTTCAACGACCCACTGCAAAAGAGCTTCAAGCAAGGGATGCCCGAACGATATGAACTCCGCCCCGGGGTTCTTGAATGCAACCTCCCTGTCAAATGTTGTTTTGGGATACCTTCTCATCACAACACCATATCTGTTTTTGAATTCAACACTTTCCGCAATCTTCCTTATTTCATAAGGAACAGAATCTATGGCTATGAAACCTCCCTTAATTTTGAATTTTCCCCCAGCTTTTTTGAAAGCTCTTTTGAAGAACTCCTCCACATACTCTGGAACAAGCCTGTGTTCTTCTGCCCTTTCAGCCATCTCTTTTATTCTGGTGTAGTCAATGAATCTCGTTGCCAGACTTTCGCCCAGTGCCTCTCTTATTTTTGATATGTATTTCCCGTCAGGCTTGACATCCAACTCTTTCAAAATCTCATCCATGCTCTTTGCATTTGTTACGGCATCAAGAATTAACTGATAAAGGTTTTTACCTTCAAACACATCACCGATGACATCAAAAACCCTATCACTCCCGAGCTTGTCTCTTATCTCTTCAAGTTTATCAAAAAGTTTTGCCAGAACTTTCCCTTCTCTTGTATCCTCTGCCACAAGATTGAATATATAAACATCCATCTGCTGTCCATATCTGTGAATTCTTCCCATCCTCTGCTCCAGGCGATTGGGATTCCAGGGGATGTCATAATTTATCATGATATGGCAGAACTGGAGGTTTATTCCCTCTCCCGCAGCCTCTGTTGCGACCATGATTTCCGTATCATCCCTGAACACCTTTTCTGCTTTTATCCTTTCATCTGTTCCCATCCCTCCATGGATGTAATTTACTTTATAGCCCCATGCTCTTATTTTTTCCACAAGGTGTTCAAGTGTGTCCTTTGATTCTGTGAATATCAATATTTTTGATCTGCCTTCTATCTTCTTGATTTTAAAACCATCCTCTATCGCCTTTTTGAGCTCTCTCAGCTTCACTTCATTCTCACCTTTTATCACCTCCTTTGCTTTTTCAATGAGCTTTTTGAGAGTTTTTATTTCATCTCTCAACTCTTCCGGGTCTTTTGCTGAGGTGAGTGCCTCCCATTCTTCTTCCTTTTTCCATCTTTCATGTTCTTCAAGGTCCTCCAATTCTTCAAAGTCAACAGTTGTCTCTCTTTGCACCCTCCCACCATTTAATATATTCTCCAATCTATTTTTTCGCCTCTCCAACGACTTTAAAAGAGCGTATGTGCTTGATGCCATCCTTCTCTGAAGGATCATAAGAGCAAACGCAACATTTCTTTTTTTGTCAGATTGCAATGCTCTGTTGTATTGTTCAATTACATAACGTGAAACTTCATTATATAATTCCTTCTCAGGCTCAGATAGATGAAATTTTATCGTTTTTGGGAATCTTCTCGTGAAGATGGGTTTTCCTTCAAAGTCTTTGAGGTCTTCTTTCAGCCTTCTTATGAATAAAGGATTGTCTTTGTTCTTGAGAGATTCCTCCACCATTTCAGGAGATGCAAAAAATCCCGGCATCAGAAGATCCAGAAAGAGTCTGAAGTTTTCGGGGTCTCCTTTGTGCGGGGTCGCTGTCAGGAATAAAAGGTGGTCTGATGTTTTGGACAGAACTTCCCCGAGTTTATATCGCCTGGTTTTTGAGATTTTATCACCGTATCTGTATGCGGACATTTTGTGTGCTTCATCAACTATCACCAGATCCCAATGAGCAGATCTGAGAGTTGAAAGAATCTCATCCTGCTTTGCAAAATCAATGGATGTTATCACCTGATCGTCCCAGGGGCTTTCTCCATAATGGGCGTTGAAAGTATTTCTGTCAATCACCACAAATTTCTCATCAAATTTTTCCTTTAATTCTCTTCTCCACTGGTCTTTCAGGTGTCCTGGAACCACAATCAATATTCTTTTTACAAGTCTTCTTAATTTAAGCTCTTTCAGTATAAGTCCCGCCATTATTGTCTTTCCTGCACCAGGGTCATCCGCAATTAAAAATCTTATGTGTGGTTGTTTCAGAACATATCCATATACAGCTTCTATCTGAAATGGAAGTGGATCTATTCTGGAGACATTCATCGCAAGAAGTGGGTCAAAAAGAGATGCATATCTGAACCGGGTTGCTTCAATAGCAAAAAATGTATTTTCAGGATCAGAAGAAAGGTCGATTATATCTTCAATAATTTTCAATCTGTTTATCTCTTCTCTTTTCAGGAATACATCAACAGGTTGATTTGAGCGGGTTGTAAAACCTACAATTCGTATATAATTCTCCACATTCTCAATTCTTTCAATCCTGACAGGTTCATTCCAGAACGGCCCTTCAATAATATCTCCCGCCTCCATTATCCATCACCTGCCATGATTCGCGTCTGGAGTGTATGCGCTGAGCGAAGCGTGGCGAGGACAGATGCCTTATCTGCAGAGACACCGAGGCAAAGCGGAGAGTTGCAGGCGGCACTGTTCACACAGTCATTCACACAAAAACAATGTCATCACGATATTGATGTCTGTTGAATTCATTGAAGTTTTCAAAGAAGATTCTCCCGCTTACAAACATAATATATATTCTCTCCAATCCCCAGATCTCAATCCAGTGTTTAATTTCTGTTTCGTAACGAAAGAGACTTCTTATTCTTTCTACGCTCTCGGGTTTGGAGATAATTATACATTTCCTGGCTCCGAAACGTTTTGCAAGGATCAAACGATCTTTTACCTCCGTGAGGTTGCCTCTGATTTCTCCGATTTGGACTTCTATTGCTATATGTATAGCATCGTTTAATAACCACGCCACATCCAAATAAGGCGCATCAGGACGGACACGATAATTGCGTATTGATTTATAACCCATCCATTCTCCGATCTGCCTGACCATATCTGCCAGTTTATCATGTAAATTTCCCTGCACGCCATCAAGATTCATTATTTTATCTTCTATATCCATAGATGCTGGAGTTTTTGGAACATGCTCTGTTCCTTCCACTAACAGCTCATATTTATTGAGATACTTTGATACATCCTCATCTGGTTTTCCCGTAACTGAAATTTCAAAGATATTCTCGCGCTTGAAAATATGAAGTTTCCAGTGATTGTCTATGGCTGTGCCCACATCTCTCAGCAGTTCTGATAAATATGAAGAAGGTATGACCAGGACTTGGTCATCTGATCCGCAAATGAATAACACAAAAAAACTCTCAGAGGAATATCTCTCAAATTTTTCCTTTGATAGACCAAACCAGTAATCTAATAGATCACCACGTATATAAGGTTTTGAATATCTGAACATTACCATTTTGCCATTTTGTAATTTGTAGGAGGACCTATCCAACCTTTTGCCATCAATACCAATCACTCTTAATATCCTCTGGTGAATATCAGTTCTTTCCTTCACACCTGTCCACCTCATGACTTCATTGCATGAGATTTCCTGGCGAATTCCTCAATGAGCAAGGATGTGGGATCAATTTCAAAGCAATCTCCGAAATCCTTTCCGTGTTCCTCGTGCAACCACTTCCCCAAGAGAAAGCTTACCTATGGAATATGAGCAGAGTGGCCATAGCTTTGAAATAGCTCGCGCACCTCCTTCTTATATTGCATCTGTTTTTTTTATATTGCATCTGTTAAGTCACAACATTTAAAATTTAGAGTTAGTTTTTATGATTATGAATAATTTCAATTTTTATTTTCAAAATAAAAAATAAATTTTTCTAAAATTATTAAATTTATTTTCATGAATTTTAATAACAATTATATAAGATATAAGCCAATCCTTGAGCTTTGAGAGGAGGAAATGACTTAAGCCAAGGCCCGGATTTGAACCGGGGTATAGCTGATCTGCAGTCAGCCGCGTAGCCTCTCCGCCACCTTGGCATGAGGCACTTCGCGGTTCCGGCTTCATCTGGAGGAGTGGCAGGGCTTTAAGAGCTGGCTACGGGCGTTAGTAGCCGCGGGCTGAATGCCTCGGCTTTCGCCTCGGCACTTACACCCCGGCTCTATCAAACCGCTGTTCTAGCGGTGCCCTGGAGGTCTCTTTTCGGGGGTGGCTTCGAGCTTAGATGCTTTCAGCTCTTATCCAGTGGCGCGTAGCTGCCCGGCGTTGCCCTGTCGGACAACCGGTACACCAGAGGCGCCGCTCCCCCGTTCCTCTCGTACTAGGGGGAGCTTCCCCTCAGACCTCCAACACCCCCGATAGATAGCAACCGAACTGTCTCGCGACGTTCTAAACCCAGCTCACGATCTCCTTTAACAGACGAACAGTCTTACCCTTGGGCGCTGCTGCACGCCCAGGATGGAAAGAGCCGACATCGAAGTAGCAAGCCTCCGGGTCGATGTGGACTCTCGCCGGAGACAACTCAGTTATCCCCGGGGTAGCTTTTCTGACGTCTTTGGGGCCTACCAATGACCCTCAAAGGTTCGCTAGGCCCGCCTTTCGGCTCGTGACCCTTTGGTATGCGGGGTCACGTCAGGCCGGCTTTTGCCCTTGCACTCTACGCCGGAGTTCTGACCCGGCTGAGCCGACCTTTGGGCGCCCTCGATATTTTTTCGAGGGCGTGGCGCCCCACCCAAACTGCCCACCTGCCGTTGTCCCCTTTCGGGTAAGGACCACAACCTCGGAAGGGTGGTGTTCCATTGGCGGCTCCACGCCCCCTGGCGAGAGCGTCTCACTGCCTCCCACCTACGCTCTACATCCGAAGCCATGGTCCAGCGGCAGGCTGCAGTAAAGCTCCACGGGGTCTTCGCTTCCCCTCGGGGGTCCCTGGACCGTTCCCCAGGATGTGGATTTCGCCGGGTTCCGGCTGGGGACAGCGGGAGGCTCGTTCCTCCTTTCGTGCAAGCCGCCAATTAAGCGGCTAGGTATTACGCTACCTTAAGCACCCTTCCCGGGTGGACCATATCTTCGCCCCTTCTCGGCGTTACTCACGCCTTCTCGGGGCGTCCGGCGTATGGCCTCTGAGGATCCCGAGGAGGCCACAGAGGCAATATCACTAAGGATTTCCTCAAGCGTGTGTCTCCGCTGCTTACCCGCCATGTTCATCTCAAACGCTTTCTGCACGAGTTCCCTGAAGCCTTCAGCCGTCGCATGCTTCTTCTCCTCTAATGCCTCCACGATCTCTGCGAAACGCTCAAAATCCCTGTGCTTCAGGATAAGTCTGTGCCTTCGGAAAAACGGAATCACTTTCTCTGCGAGCTGTCTGCGGTTGTCAACGATGTAAACCAGCGTGTCTGGCTGTCCATGCTTCTCAATGATTCTGCCGCACATGAGTGTTCGGCGGAAGATTTCAAGCACGATGCGATTGCTTTTGTGCTGCGTCACATGGAACACCGGGTCAAGAACCCATCCAAACCTCGTGCCTTCCTGTTTTTTCAGCGAAACACTGAAGCAACCCTCTGCGTCTGTGAAGCCCACGAGGTAATACATGAGTTCCTTCCTCCGCCCTGGAAGCATTCTCGGGTCAATCAAATCCCTGAACTCGTAGAGCAAGCAGCACGCACCTCCTCGGTTTCCTGCTGATTGTTCTCATCGCACCCGGCATTTTCCCTTACTCAGGAGCCGAGCGCTCAAACTTCCCAGCATACAGCCGGATTTAACGACCCCCTCCTTGAGGGTCAGAGTTACCCCCGCCGTTTACCGGCCCTTCGTCCCCTTGAACGGGGCTTTCAGGGACCGGCACTGGGCAGGAGTCGGCAGCTGTACTCACCCTTTCGGGCTTGCAGCCACCTATGTTTTTATTAAACAGTCGGCCTCCCCTTGTCACTGCGACCTGCTCTTTGCGCAAGAGCAGGCACCCCTTCTCCCGAGGTTACGGGGCGAGTTTGCCGATTTCCCTCAGCCGGAGTGCCCCGACACGCCTTGGGCTGCTCACCCAGGGGCACCTGTGTCGGTTCTCGGTACGGTCGTCCAGCCACCCTTTTCACGGTCTCCCGGGATCTACCGACTTTCGCCATCACCCATTCATCCCCTTCTCGCCATTACGGCTCTCCGGGGACTTCTGGGCTTGGACGGCGCGACGGCGCCGCTCGGCATACCCGGAAGCGTCAGGCGGGCTTTCACCCTTTCAGGCTGGACGGCGCAGGAATATTGACCTGCTTCCCCTTCGGGCGTCTCTGGTTGAGGACGCCCTTAGGACCGGCTAACCCTCGGCTGACGAACATTGCCGAGGAAACCTGGCCCCTTCGGCGACCGGGATTCTCACCCGGCTATGCTGCTACTATCGCCAGGATTCTCGTCCCTGCAAGGTCCACACCTCCTCACGGAGATGCTTCCGCCCTCGCAGGGCGCCCCCCTACGGAATCACCTTTCGGTGTCCCGGGGTATCGGCGGTTGGCTTTAGCCCCGTCCATTTTCGGTGCCCCGAGCCTCGGCTGGTGAGCTGTTACGCACTCCTTAGAGGATAGCTGCTTCTAAGCTCACCTCCCAGCTGTCTCCGGCTCGGGACTCCCTTCGGATTTCGACACTTAGCCAACACTTAGGGGCCTTAACCCCGGTCTGGGTTGTTCCCCTTTCGGACGCCGAGCTTACCCCGACGCCCCGACTTCCGGTCATCTAAGGCGACGGCACCTTCGGAGTTTGACAGAAGGGCCAGGAGTTTCCTCCCGGTGACCTCCTATCAGTAACTCTACAGCGCCGTCCACCTCAGACCGGGTCATGCTGTGGCATGTTTCGGGGGGAACCAGCTATCGCCGGGTTTGATTGGCCTTTCACCCCTAGACGGAGGTCATCCGAGCGATTTGCAAGTCAGCATCGGTGCGGGCCTCCACCTCCCTTTCGGGAGGCTTCACCCTGCCTCCGCCTAGATCACCCGGCTTCGGGTCGTGCCCCGATGACTCCGCGCAGTTCGTACGCCGCCCCTCCCCTCTCGGGTGCGGGCATTTCGGTTTCCCTGCGGCTTCCCCATTCAGGTTAGCCTCGCCATCGGGACACACTCCCTGGCCCGTTTTTCAAAACGTACGATGCGACACTGCTCCGGACACCTCGTACTCGCCTTACGGCTTTCCTTCGGCGTCATCATCGCTTCCATGCCGCATCACACCATCACCACCTGGTTTCAGGCTCTTTTCACCTCCCTCACCGGGGTGCTTTTCAGCTTTCCCTCACGGTACTAGTGCGCTATCGGTCTCAGGACGTATTTAGCTTTGGAGGTTGGTAGCCCCCAGATTCCCGCGAGAAATCCAACCCGCGGTACTCAGGTCATCCCTCCACACCCTCAGGGCTTATGCCTACGGGGCTCTCACCCTCTCCGGCGCCGCATTCCAGCGGACTTCAGCTTCACCCCTCGGGTGCTGACGGAGGGAGCCTCCAACTCCACATCCCCTCACTCCTTTCGGAGGAGGGTTCAGTTTGAGCTCTGCCGTTTTCACTCGCCGTTACTCACGGCATCTCATTTGATTTCTCTTCCTGCCCCTACTAAGATGTTTCAATTCGGGGCGTTCCCTCTCCCTCAGCCGAAGCTTACGGGAGCGCCTGATGGCGGGAATTCCCATTCGGGAATCCTCGGTTCAAAGGCTCCCTGCGCCTACCCGAGGCTTTTCGCAGCTTGGCACGCCCTTCTTCGGCGCCCTGAGCCGAGCCATCCACCAGGTGGCATAGCCGCCAGCGGAGCAGCCCAGCCACTCTCCCAATAGATGCCGGGACCACGAAGTGCCTGTGACGACCTCATCTGACAAACAGTCATCGGTCCTTCCCCGACAAGCATCTTGCCGGGTGCATCTCATATGGACTCGCTGGGATTCGAACCCAGGGCCTTCGCCTCGCAAAGGCGACGATCTACCACTGATCTACGAGCCCTGGCAGGTCTGCCTGACGGTCTTACGGCACAGGCAGGAGATTTAAAATGAAATTAGGAGGTGATCCAGCCGCACGTTCCCGTACGGCTACCTTGTTACGACTTAGCCCCCCTCGCGAGGCTCGGGTTCGAATCCCCCCACAGGAGGGACCCTCACCCAAACCTCACTCGGTTGGCTTGACGGGCGGTGTGTGCAAGGAGCAGGGACGTATTCACCGCCTCATTTTGAGAGGCGATTACTACGGGTTCCGCGTTCACGAGGGCGAGTTTCAGCCCTCGATCCCGACTTGGGGCGGTTTTAGGGGATTACCTCCCCCTCTCGGGGTCGGATACCCATTGTACCGCCCATTGTAGCACGCGTGTAGCCCGGGGGATTCGGGGCATACTGACCTACCGTCGCCCGCTCCTTCCTCCGCCTTAGCGGCGGCAGTCCCCGCAGAGTGCCCATCCTCCTTGCGGAGATGCTGGCAACTGCGGGCGCGGGTCTCGCTCGTTGCCTGACTTAACAGGAGGCTTCACAGTACGAGCTGACGACGGCCATGCACCACCTCTCAGCTAATCCGGCAGGGTCTTCAGCCCGACCTTCATCTCGCTGTCTCCCCCGGTAAGCTTCCCGGCGTTGAATCCAATTAAACCGCAGGCTCCACCCGTTGTAGTGCTCCCCCGCCAATTCCTTTAAGTTTCAGGCTTGCGCCCGTACTCCCCAGGCGGCGGGCTTAACGGCTTCCCTTCAACACCGGCACCACTCGTGGCAGTGCCGACGCAAAGCCCGCATCGTTTACAGCCAGGACTACCCGGGTATCTAATCCGGTTCGCGCCCCTGGCCTTCGTCCCTCACCGTCGGACCCGTTCCAGCCGGACGCCTTCGCTACGGGTGGTCCTCCCGGGATCAACGGATTTCACCCCTACCCCGGGAGTACCTCCGGCCCATCCCGGTCCCAAGTCGGGCAGTATTCCCCGGAAGCCTCACCGTTGAGCGGCGAGGTTTCCCGAGGAACTTACCCGACCGGCTACGGACCCTTTAGGCCCAATAAACGCGGCCACCACTCGGGCTGCCGGTATTACCGCGGCGGCTGGCACCGGTCTTACCCAGCCCTTACTCCGGGTGCTTTTTAGGCACCCGAACAGCCCCGAAGGGCACTCAGCGTCCCCTCATCGCCCTTTCGGGCATTGTGAAGGTTTCGCGCCTGCTGCGCCCCGTAGGGCCTGGGCTCTTGTCTCAGAGCCCATCTCCGGGCTCCCGCTCTCACGGCCCGTACCGATCGTGGGCTTGTCGGTCCGTTAAACCGACAACTACCTAATCGGCCGCAGCCCCATCCTCGGGCGCCTTTCGGCGTTTCAGCCGCCGCTCATTCCAGAAATCGGCGACTTATCCGGTATTAGCCCCAGTTTCCCGGGGTTATCCCGGTCCCGAGGGTAGGTTGGCCACGTGTTACTGAGCCGTCCGCCGGGTCTCCCCCTCACCTCGCGGCGAGGAGGTGCCCACAACTCGCATGGCTTAGTCGGACGCTGATAGCAGTGGCCTCTGGCACCATCAACCAGTGTTGTGGCGGGGGAATGTCCCTGCACCATCCTGCCTGTGTCACCGGACCATCAGGCAGACCTATGTCGGACATGACTCACCATCATGTCCCCATCTGTGCCGTGACCGGACACGGCTCCTCATCCGCATGGGTGTCCCCCACTGTCCGAGCCGACGCCGGGGTCACGCCTCATTACTTCCTTTCTTTTTCACCTTATATAAATGTTACGCCTCTTGAATCGACCTCTCTTTGCAGAGAGGCCACAGATGGCTGCATAGATGGCTGCCCCCTCCCACCCTATCACCTCACTCCCATCATGCACCTTATTATCCGACGCACATAATCCGACACACATAATCGCCACACAGAATCTCAGCGCTCCCCCGCACCTCATCGTATAACCGCCTCTCTGCCTCTCCGTATCCGCTCTCGCACGCGCTCCTCCAGCTCCTCAACGCTGATGTGTAACCTCGCAACACCTCCTCGCATGGCTGCAACACCCACTGCAACCGCCTCACGCACATACATCTCTTCCTCATCAATTCCTGAAATGATGCGCTCCTCGCTCAATCCCTGCTCCTCCGCATACTCAGCTATAGCATACGCCGCCGATATGCACATCTCATCAGTTATCATTCTCGCTCGCACATCCAGAGCTCCTCTGAAAACCGCAGGAAATCCGAGCGCATTGTTCAACTGATTCTCAAAGTCCGAACGCCCCGTAGCCACAATTCTCGCACCCCCTTCCTTGGCCTCCCATGGCATTATCTCCGGAACCGGGTTCGCACACGCAAATACAATCGCATCTTCCGCCATCCCCGCGACCCATTCCTTTTTTATCACGCCAGGCCCTGGCTTTGAAAGCGCAATACATACATCTGCTCCACGCAGAGCCTCCTTTATACCTCCTTCAGTGCAGCCTGGATTCGTCAGCATGCAGAGCTCCCACTTCTTCCTGTCGCCACCAGTCCTCACATCATCTCTGTTCGCATGCAGAATTCCCCTGCTGTCAACAACAAGCATGTTCTCATACCTCGCACCCGCAATGTGCAGGAAGTTTGCGACGTTCACATTCGCCGCCCCAGCACCGATGAGCGCAATCTTTATCGTGGCAATGTCCTTGCCCACAACCTTCAACGCATTCAGCAGACCTGCGAGAATGACGAGGGCGGTTCCCTGCTGGTCGTCGTGCCACACCGGAATGCTCAATTCCTGCTGAAGACGCTCAAGCACATCGTAGCACTTCGGCTTCTCAATGTCCTCAAGATTCACGCCTCCGAAGGAGGGAGAGAGCCACTTCACCGCATTCACGAGCGAATCTGCATCAGAGGTTGCGAGGCAAAGCGGGAAAGCGTCAACGCCGCCCAGGTATTTGAAAAGGAGAGCCTTACCCTCCATCACGGGGAGAGCAGCCTCCGCACCGACATTTCCGAGACCGAGAACACGAGTGCCGTCTGTGACAATCGCAACAGTGTTCCCGCAGTTTGTGAGTTCAAAGACCGCATCCTTTCGCTCTGCAATCCTTCTTGCGACTGCTGCGACGCCCGGCGTATACCAAACGGCGAAGTCCTCGTGGCTGCGCACAGGCACTTTCAACGCCACCTCTATTTTCCCCTCGTAACGACGGTGCAAATCCAGCACGCTTGCCTCCTTCATTCCTTTCTCCTCTCCACCGCCCTCGCTTTCCTCCTCTCTTTCTTCTTCCCTTTCCTCTTGCTCCTCCATGCCTGTTTCTTGGAGAAGAAAATTTTAGAGAATGAGGTAGTCCGTTGAGCGAGTCGGATTGTGTTTCTGATCGATTTCTGATCGATGAAACGGCGAGAAACCCTGCAAGCGCGAGAATTTCTGAACTTGCCTCTGCAACGAGATACGAAGATTTACCACTGCGGTCTGCTCTTTAAAAGTTTAAAAGTGAAGGAAAGAGAGGAGGAAGAGAAAGAGAAGAAGGTGAGGCCTGCAGGTGCAGGAGTGAAAGGGCGAGTGAAGGAGAGCATAGGAAATCATATCCGCAGGGCCGACGACGAGTGCAAAAATGCTGTGATTCCTGAAATCATTGAAATTCCGCAGGTTAGAGCAATAATTGGCAAAGATGTGAATGCTGCAACAAGAGAAGCGATGCGAAAGCAAGGATGCGTCCACCTCGCATTCACAGGCGCGCTGGTGTCCTCGCAGCATCAAAAATGCGCGCAGGTTTATTGAGGGGATTTGGGGTTTGCAGAGGCGTTTGACACTTCTATGTTGATTTTTGTCCGCTTGTTGTGGGTATGGATGCAAATGGTGAGAGCCTGAGCCTATATGAAAAAGAATTCAGAAAATATTTTCTCAAGATGTGCCGCTCTGTTTTTTACATCCTTAAAATATGAAATTTTTGAGGTCAGATAATTCCTTATATTTAGCTTTCCTAATTTCGTTTGTCCCGTATACCTTAAAATGCTTTCTAAACATCTCAGGCTCATCATTTCACTTGCGGTATACGCACCAACACCTAAGGACGGAGATGCTTCGGAGATAGATTTCGACATCGGATAGTTCTCCCAACTCTCAATTCATTAAAGGATGCCACCCTGCTACCTTCATGTGATACATATACTTTACAATTTGGACAATCAACTTCTCCTTCAAGGTGTGCCCATCGCATCAATGTAAATTACAGGAATCAACACGATTTCTGGCATATTATTAATTTCTGGCATATATTGTCTTCTCATATCCGTGAGATCGGACAGGCATGAAGAAGAAATTGAAGAAATAAAGGCGTTAAATTTCCTCGATTTCCTGCGCAGGCTTGCGCTCTCGGAGCTCGCTGGGGGATTCTCACAGAGGATGTTCAGTTGAACATCGGATATATGAGGACAGCGAAGGATTCGTTTTTGGTTATCCTGCTACGATTAAAGTAGACCTCATCATCAAAAAGAGCATATGTTGAAACGAAATCGCATGTGCATACGATATGGGCGTTCTGATGAGAAAGGGAGAGCTATACAGGGGAGTAAGGGGCATCACGCTCAAGCTCGCTTTTGTCCTTATATAGATGAGGATGCAAGAAGCGACGCTGAAATGCCCGGCAACGCCTGTTTTTTTGATTTTAACTGCGAAAGTGTGAATATTTTCATTTAATTTGATGGAGCTCTGCGGTCAGTGGAACCAGCATGTGTGAAGACTATGAAACAGTTCTCCTTAAAGTCTGAGTGAAGTGGCATAAGATGGAGCAACTACTCCCTCCTCTCAAGGCATCAGTTTCTTCTCAATGAATGATATGAGGGCATATAAAGAGATGCCGAGGAGTGTGAGCTGGATGATAGCAACGAACACCTGCGTGGTATCCATAAGTCCAGCAGCATAAATAGTTAAATAGCCGAGACCTGCATTTGCACCCACAAATTCGCCAACGACTGCGCCGATTACAGCAAGTGTAATACCTGTCTTGTAACCTGCAAATAGCATGGGAAGAGAACTCGGTATCTCTATCTTCCAGAAAATATCAAACTTGCTCGCACCAGTAGATCTCATCAGTTCAAGCAGATTTCTATCCACAGAACGCACACCTGTGATTATGTTCACGAATATATCACGAATATAGGAAAGAAAACGATCAAAGCGACAAGAAAGAACTTTGATGCGATTCCGAAGCCGAGCCATATAACGATGAGAGGAGCTAAAGCGATTTTTGGCGCAGTCTGCGCAGCAACGATATACGGAGAAAGCATTCTCTCCAATCTTCCTGACTTCGCAAGAGGATAACCCACGACCCTATTGCAGAACCCAAAATCCCGTGCAGTGCCGCATATTCTCTGAGGACATCTTCCGGCGGTGGCAATAGAAAGGGTATGAAAGATAAAAGTCAATGCTTTCCAAGCCGAAATGAACAGAGGGAACACATGACAAAAGCGACGTGAGGAGCAGAAATAAAATCTTCAACACCGACCTCACATTCTCTCTTAAGGTCGGCACCGATATGAATTCTCTGTGTATGCGCCGAGTGTTTCCTTACTTTTTGCACGTATTGAATTTATTTAAATAATAATTAAATAATAATAATAACAAACAAAAAAATAATACAAAAAAGACAAAAAAAAGAAAAGGAATCAGCTGAATATCTCCGGATGCACCATCTTTGCAATCTCTTCAAGCGCATTCACAATTCTCGGACCTGATCTGGAGACAACATCAGCATCTATCTTATACACATGACCGTTCTTCACTGCGCTCACAATTTTCATGCGCTCTTCATTGAGTATATACTCATATGGCTTCTCGCCCTCAACGCCATGACCGACAGAGACTATGATGACATCTGGATCTCTGTCTATGAACTCCTCCAAGCTGACACTTTTCCAGCCCTCAAGATAGCCGAAAGCATTCTCACCCCCAGCAAGGGTGATGAGCTCGTCCTGAACAGTTCCGCTGCCTGTCACCCAGATCGGATCATGCCATGTGATGAGCGCAACTTTCGGCTTATATGTGTTGTTTGTTTTCCGAACTATTTCCTGTATGCGCAGCTGCATCATCTCAACAAGGCGTGTTGCATTTCTCCTCTCGCCTGTGACCTCGCCTGCAACAATTATATCGTTCAATATCCCACTCAAATTCTTCGGATTGAACCCGACGACGGGTATGCCGAGAGATGTGAGCTTTTCAAATACTTCCTTGCCGTTCAGCTCGCAGCCGAACACAACATCAGGGTCCAGCGCAACAATCTTCTCCAAACTGATCGTTGAGACGCCGCCAACTTTCGTTATGTTCTGCACGGATTCAGGATAATTGCAGTATTCCGTTACACCAACCACACGATCTCCGGCACCTATGGCAAACAATATCTCAGTGCATGAAGGTGCCATGGACACAATCTTGCTCGGTGTGCCGTTTATGACAACAGTTCTGTTGAAATCATCAATGATCGTCAGCGTCGCAGTCTGATACTCCATGCCGTGCATGAGGTGAAGCGCCGAAAACGCAGCCGCAGATGCAGCCAGCAGCACAAGCAGAAATACCACAAAAATCCTCATGTCAGATGTAACGCCTCTGCTCATCTCTTCCTCCCCTTTTTTTCTTCTTCAAAACCATGTGTTTTCATTCAGTGAAACATATATTTACCATTTAAGTAAATATATGAAAATCGCCTATAAGTGCTGCTGGGGAGCCGGTTACATTATTTGAGGGAGAGCCCGGCATTGTTTGAGGAACCACTGAAGAACCACAGTGGTAATGCTTCGCTGCGGATCATGATGAGCATCTGGCACCGGCACTGTTGGCATCCGGAGGACACAATGAAATGGTTGGTGATGCCCCATCGCGGTGACTCCTGCATCGTATGAAATGCATCGTATGAAATCTCTTTGCTTTGTCTGCCGTGCTGAGATGAGAAGTAGTTCTCGTTCTGCTTGATCAAACAACAGGCGAGGATGAGAGATAAAGATAAGACACAACGAAAGCGGATGAAGTCATTCAATTGAAATAAAGGAAAGAGGGGAGAAGCAGGGATTCTCCTCTCATTCAACTATTTTCTTCAGTTCAGGTATTATTCTGGGGTATCCAACTGCCATTATGTGGCATCCTGCGGCTGGAGTTCCCTTAAGATGCTCAAGGAATTTTGTGAAATATTCTATATTTATCCTGTCTGTCTCTTCCCTTCGCTTCTCCTTGTCTTTTATTTTGACTGTTTGCTCCAATTCGGCGAGGAACTCCCTCGGCACATCTACGCCCGTGACATTCTCATCAAAGAACTTCGCCGCTCCATAGCTTTTCGCGGGGAATATGCCTATCAGGATTGGCACATCTATTTGAAGCTCTTTGACCCATTTGAAGAACCTGTCGACGACCTCAGTCTTGTAAATGACCTGTGTCTGCACGAATTCCGCACCCGCTTTCACCTTCCTCTTCAATTTATACATCTCGGGCTCTATCGGGTCGACGCCCGGACCTGCTGCGACGCCTACATGCATCTTCGGCGGATTCGGCACATCGTTCCCTGCGATGTCTTTACCTTCATGCACGAGCCGGTGAATCATGTAAGTGAGAGTCGTTGAGTCCAGATCATATACAGGCTTCGCCGCCGGCGTGTCTCCGAGCATCACATAGTCGCCAGTGAGCGCAAGCACATTCTTCAAGCCGAGTATGCCCGCACCCATCACCTCAGACATCAGGGCGAGGCGATTCCTGTCCGAGCATCTCAACTGATATATGCATTCCATTCCAGTTTCCCGCTGGATGACATGAGCAGCTGCGAGACTGCTGATTGATGCGAAGCTTTGCGGATTATCCGTCACATTGCACGCCGTGACGAGTCCTTTGAGCTCACGAGCAGCCTCCAGGGATTCTTTTATGTCCTTCCCGGGCTCCAATTCACCCGTCCATACGAACTTTCCGGAGAGCAGTTCTTCCATGAATCTGCTGTATGCCTCCTTCGCTGCCATCTCATCTCACTCCCAGCGCCTCTATTGCCCTCTTCGTCCTCGCCAACTCCTCCATCATGTCTATCGACTCAACCTCTTCCCGCCTCGGTCTCGCCGCCCTACTCCAATCGTGAGGCTCCCTCATCTCAAGCAGCAGGTCAACCTTTCCGAGCTTCTCCAAACGCTTGTAGATCTGCACCCACGCGCAGTCACGCTCAGGGTCAACCTCACACTTTCCATCTGGGCGAACACCCCCACAAGGTCCGTTCATCAGACTCTTTGAACACTGCGTCAGCGGGCATATCCCCGCGGTGAGCGCGAGCTTGCAATCCCCACAGCCCAGACATTCCTCGTGAAATTGCGTGGGCCCGCCACCTGAATATCCGAGGGCATTGTTCACGCAGAAAAGCGGCTTCACAACCCCTTTCTCATCCAGATACTCACGCACCGTCTGCGCACCGTCCCCACAGCTCATCATTAATACCGCATCGCACGCCTTGAACGCCTCTATATGCTCCTCAACGAACTTGGAACTTACCGGCAGATAGCAGCAGAGGAAGCCGAAAGGCAACCCTATTCTCGCAAGGACTTCCTTACCTGTATTCTCAAGGCGCTCCGCCAAATCGTTCACTTCTTTTATGCCTCCCGTGCGGAATATCGTTGCGCAGCCACCACATCCCATCAGCACGATCTTCTTGGCACCGTTTAGATGTTCAAGGATCTCCTCAAACGGCTTCTGCTCCTGCGCATTCATTTTTAAATACCTCCTTCACGCCCATGTTGGGCATCTTATATTAAATGAATATTATTTTTGAAAAATTTTAAATACTAATAATTATTTTTATATTCTTTCGCAACAACATCCCCCCGCTTCCTCTTTTTTTATTGAAAAAAGGGAACAAGAAAAAAGATGAATGAGGCCCTTCGTTTTCATAAATGTGGCGATGAGTGCGGACGGTAAGATCGCGACGAGAGAGCGACGACAGACTAAAATAAGTGGCGAAGAGGATTTCAAGCGTGTTGACACTTTGCGTGCGGAGAGTGATGCGATTTTGGTGGGCGTCGGGACTGTTCTTGCAGACAACCCTTCACTTACGGTGAAGTCTGAGGCGCTGCGGAAGTGGAGGAAGATTCATGGAAAGGATGAAAACCCGATGCGAATTGTAGTTGACAGCAGGGCGAGAACGCCTGAAAATGCTGATCTCCTCGTGAAAGGTGAGGGTAGGCGTTTGATTGTCGTCTCTGAAAATGCATCTGCGGAGCGGGTTGAGAGGTTGCGTCAGAAAGCTGAAGTGCTTGTCTGCGGAGTTGAGAGGGTGAACTTGCGAGTGTTAATGCGAGAACTGTGGCAAAGAGGTATAAGAAGATTAATGGTTGAGGGAGGTGCAACACTGAATTGGTCCCTTCTTTCGGAAGGTCTCGTGGATGAGATATACACTTTTGTAGGAAATATTGTTATTGGAGGTAAAGATGCCCCAACATTTGTTGATGGTGATGGCTTCACTGCATCTGAGATTCTGAAACTTGCTCTTATCAGTGTTGAAATGATTGATGATGGTGTGCTGTTGAGATGGCGCGTCCTGCGCGATTAGATGTGGATGCGTCTGATTACCCGTGATCGTGGCTCTGGAGTAGAGCGTGGCAGCACTATTCATCGCACAGCAATTTCATCAGTTCTTCCTCAACATCTATGTCAAACACAGAGATGCGCTGAAGGAGCCACCTGCATGGTGCTGTCTTCCTGCGCAGATCTGATTCTCCGATTTTCATGTTTATTGAGGTGCTCTCCTCCTCTCGCCTGACAGACAAGTCAAAGTGCTCATATTTTTTTGATGAGATGAACAGCATGAGATGCGGGCGGTAGTTATGGAGTTCCCACGAGAGCACCTCAATACCATGCCTGTGAAATTCAGCCGGATGTATCAGCCTCATGTCCTCAGGAGTCACAACTGGCTCATACCGCAATTCTCTTATACCGCCTGCATGGCGTGGATGGACGCTGTATTCAATAAGTGCCCCCTCATATAATATCTCCGCGGCGTAAAAAGGCTCATCCCCTGACACACTTCCCCTGAAGTTCACAACTTCGAACGGGACGGTGTCTCTGGATATAAGCCCCGTTTCCACGAATATGCGATGCATGCTGTCAGGACTCTCGCCAACATGAATCCAAATCTCAACACTTACAGTGTATGACGGCTTCTGTTCGGTGCCGTAATTCACGAGTTCAGCAATACGAAATTCCCTGCGCAGCGTTTTAACGCCGCCGATCACTTTTCTCCTCACAATCTTTCATTGTTCATCAATCTCGTAGGAAATAGTTGCTGCCAATATCTCTTCAGGAGCGGGAGATGTATATATGCATGGGGAAGTGCGTCCTTGTCTGAGCAATGAAGCTCTCCGTCATGGAAGGACTCCTTCATCGTTTCATCTTATCCCTGGAGACTCCATGCGAAAGCGTGGAGAGGAAAGTTGTTTTGAACTTCATAAGATAAACTTATTGTCACCTCCTACTAAAACACTCCCCAAAACCAGGAACAATCTCAACTACTAACTCTCCAGAACTCAACCTTTTCATTCCCAAAGCCTCGCAAGGAACTCTCTTCCCAAATGCTCTCTAACGAAGTTGTACATATCCATAGAGCAGGGAAGTTTCCTGCATTTTCCATGCTATTAAACTTGGTCAGCCAATGTCTGCTTAATCCGAACTTTCAACTACCTGATTCTCACCATAAGCCCAAACCTCTTTACTCCAGGTTTCTTAGCCAGTCATAAGCTTTGAAGCCATCAGTTCTTATCTCCTCAAACCGCCTTATATAGTCCTTGGAAGGCTTTCTCCTGAAGATCAGAAGAAAGTCGAAGGAATCTTTTTACTGGAGAGGGTGAGGGCACACACCTACTGCCACCGAGCAAAGTTGTCCTACTGAATTTAGGGGCTTAACCGCAAAATCTGACGTGGAGAAGTTGGAGAACGATCTTTCAGGATTAGAGATAGAGCGTAAAGTATGAATGAATCATGACTAAGGTTGACTGCAGAAAAAATGCTAAAGTAAGACGATGTGCGCAAGCCCAAAGTTTGTTAGACATTGGCATATTGCGGAAGGCATAAATTTAGTGCAGATACTTCCTCACCTTGTCGGCAAATGTTTTGAACATACTTGTGAGGACATCTGATGATTCCTTGTAGCCAAATGTGTTTGAGAGTGTGAAGAACATCTCAACCAAACTGCTTATACTTTTTCCAGCAATCGATAATCTCCCATCAAGAACTTCATCCAGATACCAATCCCACTTCTCAGGTTTTGGGCTCCTCCTGTTTAAGAGGACATAGCTTATTATGATCGGTGCTACATCTGCTCTCATACTATACTTCTTTTCTTTGGATGTTATGTTTGCAGGTTCCAAGTAATCCCATACCTTTGAATTATCTGTTATTTTCTCGAAAACGTGTCTTGCAGTCTTTCCAGAAACTTTGATTACCAACTCTTCTCCCTTTCCGACCGTTATCTTCAGTTCTGGTTTCTTCTTCTCTTTATATATCATGTTGTAATCGAACAATTTGTTCACCTCCAACCGACTAAGTACATCGCAATGTTGCTGAATTTAAGTATACTACCCTCAGGAGGGGAGGGATGAGTAACGTAGAGCAAACCATCAGAACTCACGACATCGTAGCCATGGTCTGAAGTTATCAAAATGGACTTGTAAGAATTGAGGTATTTTACAATTCTTGAATATATGCTCCCGTGGGGAATGCTACGTAGGAAGTCATCGATCAAAATAGATGTGTGAACGAGTCTATCGAAATAGGAGCATTCATCGTGAACTTTTGCATTTAAAAACTCTGCAAGATATTCCGAAAAACCTCTTATTGTGCCACTGGCTTGAGCTGTGAGGTATCTGGTAACTCCACCTATGTTCGTGAAATATATCTCAAGTAGTTTTGACTGAAAGCCATCAGATCTGAGTTTTGTGAGATATGTTAACAACTCAATCGGAGAGAAGCAATCTATGACAAAGGTCACGCCCACATTTTTTACCCTCTTTTTCAGCTCATTTATGACATTTCTGATATCTGAGCGTTCAACACTCAACTCTAATTGATCAAGTATTTCTGAAGCAATTCTAACTCCTTCGAAAAAGGGATCAAATACGATCATTCTATCTTTGTATGAGAGGAAAGATTCTGCAATTCCACGTAAATTATCATTCTCGCACCCCGTTCTGAGGAATGTGATTAAGTATATGGCATGCAAGCTCCTCAAATCCATCTCAAGCTCAGTTACAATTTCCACAAGTCTTTCAACTTTTCTGATCATAGAGCTTGATATCCGCTTCAAATTTTACATCATCTTTCTTCAAAATGCCGTGTTTGGTCTTAAGATGAATCTTTGGCACAGTATTGCATCTTCTGGCGAGCGGTTGAACGAACCTCATTAAAACATCTAAGTTGCCTCGCTTCGGGCTTTTAACATCTATAGATATGTCAAAATCGTCCGACTCCATGTAAATCCCGCATTCCTCAAAAGCATTCTGATTCGACGAAACAAAGTCGATTATGCTTTCCTTATCAGTTTCCGTTATATCAGCGGTTATCTCTTTCACGAACTCTGGAGGCAGTGGATATGGTTCGGGTTCCACTGTGAACATATGCTCTCTCTCATCATCAACTTCTATGGGATTATGCATTACTGAAACCCTATAGCGATGCTCTCCTCCGACTTCAGGCAAAACTAACTCCAATGGTAAGACTCTTTCTTCCTTAGTTTCAATTTCTTTGAGTTCTCTTTGAACTATGACATTCCCATCGTCACAACTTTCAATCTTCAAAATGCAGTCTCCTCTTGCCCCCTCATTCACAATGCTGATATTTAACCTGACGTTCTCTTTCGGATTGTAGGTGAGCTTCTTTGGAGAAACCTGAATCGACTCTATCTTCATTTTAGGTTCTTTCTTTTCATATTTAAATAACAAGCTCTTTTTATTGACTATTATCTTCACAATCTTGTCTGAATAATCTATGATTTTTCCATTAAGACCCCCAATAGATTTTCTCGCAATTTCTTCTGTCTTAGGTAGGATTCCGTACGTTCCGAGAATTAAATTTTCGAGTAATTCATCAATGCTTATACTTTCCATTTCATACTCTTCAAGCTCCTTCTTTATGCGGTTGAATAAAGCTTCTTTCACGACGGTATGTTTCTCTTCAAAACCTACAAGGTTTAAAATGTCTTCAACTAACTTTTTGATCATATCTGAGTATTTATCAACATCCTTTGTCTTTATCTCAGGCACAATTCTCTTTATAGTCTCCTCCCTTCTTTCCAAGAATCTCGTTGAAAATACGAAATTTTTATGAGTCAAATTATATACTATGGGTTTTTCATATAAACGAAGCAAGTTTGCAATTACATCTCTTGCACATCTGACAACCTCAGCCATTGCGGTATTTTTAGCTTCCCTGATCTGCTGCTGAACACTCTGAACTATATGTTTACTCAATTTCCTTTCATCAACTTTTTCGCTCGTTCTTTTGGTTAGAATCTCAGTTTTCACCTTCTCAATGTAGTTCTTTACGATGGATTCTTCCTTTTTCAAGTAATCGAGGAATTTTATGGATGCATTGTATTCTATTAGAGAGTTTACTAAATCGCTCACTTTTGAAAGATTCGGAATTAGAACGATAAGATAAGGAGCTCTGACGATTTCGCCTCTCTCAAATTTGTTGTTGAGAATATTTACTGCTTCATTGACCACATTATCGTGACCTTTCTGCTCAATTTCTCTATACAAGGCGAAATCCCAAGGTGGAATGATGAAACACGTTGGCTCACTAAGGTGAACGTTACTTAGCTCTTTCAATTCTTTGTGGTCTTTTGTTAGTATATTTGCGGACTTGGAAAGTTTGTTAAGAAGAGGTTGCACGCTTGACTCCCGAATATATGTGAGAATACCACTATCATGAGCTCTCTTCTTCTCCTCAATCACGTAAGATTCCTTTTGTGCAATTACGTGCCTCACTACTGAAGGAATGAACAATCTCTTACCCTCTACAATCCTTTCAACTATCCTTGCACTTCTGACCCTCAAATCCATCAAGACTTCTGGAAATTCTTCTAAAGCTGAGCTAACTTCATCTTTATTGAATGTTGATACTATGGATGCCTGAATTTCTTCTTGAGACATGCCATATTTTTCTATCTCTCTTTCTTCTATCAGGGCAAGGATGTTGGAGGTAGTAGCTTTCGATAGAATTAGCTTTGAAATTAGTTCTGCAAGCTTTTGATTCCTGGAGGAGTTTATGGTAAGTTCAATATCTTTGAGTATTGTAAACCAATCGCTTTGAGCATAATCGTCAAGTATGTCGCTTAATGCAGATTGCTGTAAGCTGAGAAATCCAACGCCAATTAAAGGAGCATCAGGCTCGTTCTGTAAAGCATTCCTCACAGCATCTTTTAACAGAGATATTACAGTTCTAACGTATTCTGTTTTTGGAAATTCTGTCGAATCATGAGCCTTTTTAAGGAGGTTAAGCAAGTCTGGTGAAATAGGGTAAAACTGCCGAACAGCCTCCACATAGTTGTGGATGTCGGTTTCATCAAAAATTCTGAAGTTTTCCAAAAGGTTCTGGATATAAGAGGATGTCGAATCTCTTGCTTTGCTCTCATCTCCTATGGCTTTTAAAACTCTAAACTTCGCAATTTCTATGTTTTGCAGGGGATTTAACTGCAACGGTGCTCTTTCTATTCCACCAGAATACCTCTTAAGTCTTTCTATTAAATCTGTTCTAATCAGCTCTTTCAATCCCTCAAGCTTTGCTCTCGCATTTTCATTTGAATAGTGCATCTTTATTCTCGCATCAAGAGAGTTCAGGTCTTGTTCGGCAAATGCATAAACTATTGCAACTGAGGAACCTAATCTTTTCAACTCTTCAGCAATAGTAGTAACGAAACTTATCAATCTCCTAATATCCTCTATCAACTCCTCCTTGGTAAATTTTGAGTCGGCGTATTCGTCTATCCTCTTTATAGTTCCGTATCCGAGTTCATCTATTAGAACCAGGAACTTAGGAGTTTTTTGAAATTTCCTCTTAGACTCCTTCACAAATTCAGTTAAGAAATCTGCAAATCTCGTCGGGCTCAGAAGTTCGTTTTTATCATATTTTTCTTCTAAATCTGATAAAACTCTTAGTAAGTCGTAATCCTTCTTCATGCTTTTGGATGCGAAGAGAGTTTCAGCAAACGTTTCTAGTGGGGGTGCTCTCTCGCTGACATCACATGCTAAGACGAAGGTCCGCTTTAAGATTTCATTTTCGGATAACAATCTTCTCAGGTGATCGTCTGTTATAGCATTTGTAAATATATGCCATAGAACAATTAGAGAGTGGGTCTTTCCGAATCCAAAACCCCTCACGAGCGGGAAAGGCGTTGTTCCGAAATTTAAAGATTTGATCACATCTTCGATAAATATCTTAAGAGGTTCGGTGAAGCATGTTATGCTGAAAACGTGGTCTGCATCTCCGAAGCTTGTGGGATAGGGTTTCCCCAAACTGCTCATGATTGCCGAATGAAAGCTCGGTGTGAGCTCTTCTTCGACTTCAGCTTTGAACCTGTAAACATCTCCAATCGGAATCATAAGACACCGAACCCTTCGAGCGTTTTAATCCCGCTCTTAACACTTCTAACCTCTATCTTGACATCCCCTAATATAAAGTGGGTTAAAGTTTCAGATATAATCTTTCTCATCTGCCTGACGTCTATCTTTGATACGTCCTCGAATTCAGAGTCTGGAGCGGTTGATAGTAACACTAAGGCTAATGAGGAATCAAACTCTATCTCATCTGCGCAGTTGCTTACGTGTTCGTTTTCGGCGATCTCTCTCGCTCTAACAGCAGGGGTTCCGCCAGTTGATGCGGAGAGGTATGTCAAATAAATCGCTCTTCCTACAGATGTTTTCAGGAACGTTTTAATGTCCGCCTTTACTCTACCGTTTACGTAGTCTGAAAGGTGTGTTAGCTTGTAAGTGCTGTTGACCTTTCTAATTAATCCGAACTTTTTGAGGTCGTTTATGTCGAATCCGCAGAGCTTTGAAACCATCTGAGCAAAGTCGTAGCTCAGATTAAGAGGTTCTTCGTAGAGGCTCCCGTCCATCCTGACATGTGAAATCGTCCATAGGGATAAGAAGGAACGGGATGAAGGGTCGAGTAGAAGTCTCTTCTCAACCTTTTCAAGTAGGACCTTCGCTTTCTCTTCATCCAATGCTATGTAACCCTTCTTGAAGACCTTTTCGAGTAGAGGAGTGAAAAACTCTTTCACAGACAGGGTTATCGCTGGCTCGTATAGGTCTTTGAATTTTGCTTTGAACGGTAAGGAGTAGTTTGTTATCACACCCATTGCGGTGCTGAAGACGATTGCCGAGGCGTCAGCAGTCGTTATGTCGAGATTTGCTATTGTTTTTCTCGCAGTTTCTACGGCAGAACGAATTGAACTTATGAACTCTTCATTCATGAGTAATGAGGCTTTTACGTTTCCACTTGGGACTGCGATGTGTTTTCTCTCCCCTTTCTTGGCTACGATTGCGAGGGTTACCTGTTGAACCGCCTCGAAAACCTGTTTTAGATATCTTGTTCTCATTTCCGTATAGACTGGATAGACCTTTGGAACTATGAATCCAGTATCGTATAGAGATTCACCAACAGCATACCACGCTTCTGCCCTCGGATGAGTGAACCAGATTATTAGGTAACCATCGTCTTTTAGAATTTTGTGTGATTCTTTTACGAACTGTTTGAACAGCTGTTCGAATCTTCTTCCGTCGTTCTTTCTTGCAACCATCTCCTTTTCTCTCGGAACTTTCGGACTGTTGTAATCCCAATCGAGTTTGGAATCTTTGAACAGTATTGATAGGGCTGGTGATAAGGCTCTCCTTAAGATAATCCAAAAGATTTCGCTCTTATCACTGTAGTAAGTGATTTGGTCGTAGTAGGGTGGATCGACGTTGATAACATCGACTTTTTCGTCCATTATCTCGCTTAGTTTAGTTGCATCGCCCAAAATGACTTTGACATTTTCGTTCTTGTTCTCTTTGAACTGGTCTGTTAGGAATCTTAGAACTGGGAGAATACCGCCAGCAGTTTTCGTAAACTTTCTGTTTTCTGCAAGTTCTGGCTCTAATGTCCATTCCAATGCCTGTTCAATTCTCTTTGCTTCACAGTATTCTGCTCTAAAGCTTAAAGTTGGTTCTCCTCGGAGTGTGTCACTCATTCCAGTTTTAAACTGAGTTCCTTGCCATTTATTAGCTATGGTGTTGAAATTCCCAAGTTTATCCAAAGCAAAAGCAATGTAAAGCATAGAAGCAATTCCAAACTCTCCTTTTTCTTCGTAAAGCTCTCTAACTCTCTCTGCAACGTATCTAATCAATTCAGCTAAAACCAAAAGCTGTCTCGGATTGAAGAGCATATACCACTTTGGCGTGACTTCATCACCAACGAGATTTCTGAAGGTAGAAGCCCATTCGTTCTCCTCTGGTATTTCATCCATTGGAATGTAGCTCTGAAGTTCGAATATTCTGTTTGAAAGCTCTCTAAAGGCTTTAACGAACTTCTCAATCTCTTCTTCATCGTCCTTTACGGCAACAAACTCGTTTCCAACCTGCTTAACGAGAGGAATGTGCAGTTCGAGTAATTTCTTCACTAATTCTTCATCAACGGGCTGTAAGTCTTCAACAACGGCTTTCATCAACTTCGCATGCTCCTTAAACCACTTTGCAAAGGCATGGTCTTCTCCTTGACCTCTTAACTTAAAAACATGCTCGCAGTAAGGACATTGAGCGAATATGTTTTGACCTTTTCTGAACTTCTTTAGAGACCAAGTCTGCTTCTCGTTAGTGGTTTCAACTCCAAAGTTCTTACTGTCTTTATCAAATCCAACCTTCAAAAATCTTTTCTTGTATGAAGTTTTAGTGGTTATTTCTGGAAAGACTCCAGCAACTGGGATTAAGCCGTTGCACTTCGGACATCTGATACCTCTTGCAAAGATGTAATTCTCGGCATCTGTGTAAAATTCACCCAATTTCTCCCTTGCAAACTTAATAAATTTCTTAGCTTCCTTCAAAGCCAAATTAAAGAGTTCTTCGCCGAACTTAGCTGGATATTCAACAGTTGCCTTCAGAATCAGGTATGCGACGGGATTGTAATCCATGGCTATAGTCCTAAATCCAAGCCTTGCGGATTCCAGAGGAATTGAGCCTCCACCAGCCATCGGGTCCAAGACCGTAATTTCTGAAGGATTTACATATTTCTTATTTACGTATTTCTTAAGCATTTTTAAGTTTGGCTCAGCCATGTAAATTACCTTAGCACTTCTCTTCGCCTTATCCAAACCGACAATCTGTTCGAACTCTTTTTCATCTATATCCGCAGGTAAAACCGCTGATATCGTCGAAACTCTTGCAATTCCGCAGGGTCTCCTCGCAAACCAAGTGTGGATGTTGTGAATCTTAGGAAAAATTACTGAGCCCTTGCCAGCCTTGTATCCAGCTTCTTTGACTGCAAGCTTGTTCACATCGACCAGATTAAAGCCCTTCTCGATTAGCCTCATACTCCACCAACCTGCAGGCATATTCAATTCGCCACTTTTGGATTTTATCACCCTCCGTTATCCCAACTCGTTCGCCGGACTTAAGAGGTTCTGGGAGTTACTACGAACTGTGTGCGGGCTTTGCTGCTTTGGGATATCTTGGCCTCAGCTTCCAACACCATTTAAACCTTCAAAAGACGAAAAATCCAATATAAACCTTACGAAACCTTCAACAGAACTATCTCCATTTCCTCTGGAGACCGGGACGCATGAAGGCGGAAATACTAAATCAAGGATTAAGAATTGTTTGAGGACGGAAGGCAGGGGTTACTTGGTTCCGACCTCAAGCCCCTGAAACTGCATCAGGAGTGAGTCATGATGTTGCCCCACACACTGTCGGGCATCAGAAAACTGTTGAAGAGGAATTTATTTATGTTGAATGGAAGTGGAATTTGAGGCCCGCCCTGATGGCGATGTTGACCGAAGCGTTTCTGTCAGCGACACGAAATGTGCTGTTGTGAACAGAAAAAAGATTTTTAAGATGATTGAAAATAGAACATGCGGGGATATGAATGAAGTTATTGCAGGTTGATCTGTCCGCGTGTAGCTGTGATGAGAGAGATGTGGATGAAGGCACGGTGCGCAAGTTTCTCGGCGGCAGAGGTCTTGGCACCAAGATTTTATACGATGAACTTCCCGCCGGGACAGACCCTCTATCGCCTGAGAACATTGTTGTGATTGCCACAGGCCCTCTCACAGGCACAAAGACGCCGAGCAGCGGTCGTCATTGCATCGTAACGAAGAGTCCGCTGACGGGCGGAATCACATTTACGACATCTGGCGGGACATGGGCGGCTGAGCTCAGGAGATGTGGATATGACGGCATCGTTCTGAAGGGAAAAGCGGAGAAGCCGACATACATCTGGATTCACGACGGTGGCGTGGAGTTCAGAGATGCAGGCGGGCTATGGGGCAAGCTGGTGTCTGAAGTTGACGACATTATCCGCGGGGAGACAGACAGAGAGGCAAAAGTGCTTCAGATAGGCATAGGCGGAGAGAAGCGCTCATGCATCGCATGCGTGATGAATGAGAAATATCGTGCTGCCGGGAGGGGAGGCGCAGGCGCTGTGATAGGCAGTAAGAACCTTCGTGCGATCGCAGTGAAGGGCTCAAAGGATGTTGAGGTTGCGAACCCGATTGCACTGCGAAGAGCAGCGGATAGAGCGCTTAAAAAGCTCTCGGAAAATGATGTCACAAAGGAGGGTGGCGCTCTCAACACATATGGGACGCCCGTGCTCACGGGTCTCATGAACGCGGCTGGCATATATCCCACGAGAAACTTCCAGAGCGGAGTTTTCGCTGACGCTGATAAAATATCTGGAGAGGCGCTGAGGGATTCAATCTTCGTGAGGACGACTGCATGTCATGAGTGTCCGATGGAATGCGGTCGCTGGATAAAGATAGAGAGCGGTAAATACGCAACTACCGAGGGGGAGAGTCTTGAATACGAGACCATATGGGCTTTTGGCGGTCAGTGCGGCATTTCCGACCTGAACGCAATCGCCCGTGCGAACTATCTCTGCAACGAGTATGGAATAGACACGATATCATGTGGCTCGACAATAGGGTTCGCAATGGAACTCTATGAAAGGGGCATAATCACGAAGGACGATGTCGGCTTTGAGCTGAAATTTGGAGATGCCGATGCGATGGTTCGCATGGTGGAGATGATAGCAAGGAGAGAGGGATTCGGAGATGTGCTCGCTGATGGCGCAAGGAACGCAGCGAAGCGCATAGGTAAGGGAGCTGAGAGATATGCGATGCATGTCAAGGGATTGGAGCTTCCCGCATATGACCCGAGAGGAGCTGTGGGCATAGGCATGACATTCGCAACATCAAACAGAGGAGGCTGCCATGTGAGCGGATACACTATCGCTGCTGAGATCATAGGGAGCGTTGGAGGAGAAGCTATGAAGGTTGACCCACTTGACGCGTCTGATAAGAAAGTTGAACTCTCAATACTCTTCCAGGACATCACCGCAGCAGTTGACTCGGCAGTGAACTGCCTGTTCCTCACATTCGGCATCAGCGCGGAGGAAATCGCTGAGATGATTGCTGCTGTAACCGGATGGGAGAATTACAGCGCTGAGGAATTCATCAAGACGGGCGAAAGAATATTCGCACTTGAGCGGCTGTTCAACAGGCGTGAAGGATTCGATCGCAAATACGACACACTCCCAGAAAGACTGCTGAAGGAACCCGCTCCTGAAGGACCCGCATCAGGAAGAGTGCATCCGCTTGAAAAACTCCTTGACATATATTACGAGAAACGAGGATACACCGCGGAAGGTCACCCAACTGAGGATAAACTGAGAGAGCTCGGACTCGCCGCATAAGCAGCTTCTTTATCCTTCACCTCTTTTTCGCTTTTATTTATTAGAAGCAAAAATAAAATAATAATAAAAAATAACAATAATAAAAAAAGAAAAAAAAGCCAGAAATCATACAGAGACGGCAGTTATTGTCACATTCCCCTCATAATTTCCTGGGGGTGTGCCGCGTTCAACGCTCAGGCTGAAGTCAATGTTCTCAAATACCGCATTTCCGATGGGCATCTGCACATCAAACACTCTTTCCTCGCTCAGGTTTTTATATGAAAGAGCATCCACGCGTGCGCGTATGTTTCGCTTTTCTATCACCGCATTCTCCTCTGATGTGAGGTTTGTCCCGCTTATCTTCACATTTATCACGGTGTTCCCTATGTTCTGTATTGTGGGTTTATCCGTGGTGGCGAAATCATGATCACCTGAGACCTCACAATATTCTCCCGGATCAACACTGCCAAAACTTATGGAAACAGCATCCATCCGCAGTGCTATCGCCTCGCGATAATTGAATGATGATGTGTTTGTGCCTGTTGCGCCGCTTTTGTCAGTTGCGTTCACAGTCACTGTGTATATACCGCTCTCGTAGTAGAAGCTCATGTTGAAAGACCCATTGAATATTGCGGTGTTTCCATCAATATTTGAGACGAAATGCAGAATTACAGGGCTGTCGGCGACATTGCTCTGTCCTGTTATCGTGGCAATCACAGAGGATATGTCATCATATCCGTTCATATCTCTCACAACCGCTGAGATGTTCACTGTTTTGTTTTCTCCTGGCTGCGGGTCTATCTGCACGCCCTCCTCAACATCATCATCCGGTGTTATGAGTATGCTGTCAACAGAGGGCGCCATGTTAAGTGCTGGAAGTGTGACATTGTGAGATACGATGCCGCTGTCAATTTCCCCGGAAGAAACTGCATGTGTTGTGCTGTTGCGGGAGGAGCCATCTGTCGCGTTTATCTCAAGAACATCTCCCTCACTCACATTATCGCTTATAACGAGCATATATTGGTTGAATCCCTCATGTATTTCCGCATTCCATGTGTTTCCTGTGTTTTTATTTGTTATGGTAACGCCTGTCAGATTAATGCAGGGCTCACCCGTCTCGTAATACACTGCGCCTTGCACGACAAAAGGCGTTTCGGGAGGATTCAGGAGAGTGATATTCATGCATAATATGCCATCTTCCGTTTCATTCTCTGTGACTGTGTGATGTATGATCTTTGATTGCACATCTTTCCACGCATATATCTGCAATGTCTCGGAGACATTCACATCCATGCCGTTTGCAATTATGCATCCATACATGTTCTGCGAAGTTTCCGCTGTCCAGTGTGCTCCTGTATTCTCGTTTGTTATCTTCACCAAAGGCGCATCACACGCAGTGCCGTTTGCATGAAAAACATAACCATTTATGAAAAATGGGGAAGGCTGTGCGAGTGTTGACACAGTTGACATCAGTGATGCAAGCAATATCATCAGCAGAGCCCAACCTCTTATACCTCCTTTCATTCTCATACCTGTGATCATTTCTGTGATCATTTCCCTCATCACCACCTCATCACCACCTCATCATCACCCTCATCTCCACACCACACATCACACCTCCTTCGCACTCATCTGCGACTCATCTGCGCTCAGCAAGGCGACAGATAATGGACATCCAGGCAGATGTAATCCGTGCCAAGGAAAGAGTGCAGTTGTATTGATCTCCAGAATGATGTTGCTGTTGTTTGCGGGCTGTTCTGCTCAACGAGTATCGTGATGTTTCCACATTCATCAATGTAGTTTGATATGTCATCGCTGATGCTCCCCTTAAGCATTGCGAATATGCTGTTGTCGCGATCAATACGCTCGTATCTTCCGGCGGTGCAGTTCCATATGAACAGCGTGGCACCATCCTCACCGAGGAACTTGAAACCGAATCCCCACCATGATATGTTCATCATGAGAATGTTCTCAGGTTGTCTGATGTTGAACACGAAGCGATGTGCTGCGTGGTATCCTGTTTTGTCCGTCACGCTCACATACATTATGTAATTCCTGCTTTTTATGAACGAATATTGCCTCGGTGTGAACTCAATTGAAGGGACATCATTCGTGTTCGGCGGAAATTCAGCACATTGATACCGATATGCCCATTTGTCCTCTCCTGCTCCATCGGAGAAATCATATCTCACAACCTCAACCTCACCATATGAGTATGTGAAATTCAATTCTGCCTGAGAGGACATACCTCCTTTATCGCAGGCTCTCACTGTTATTGTGTATTCTCCCTGTTTGTGATGTGACATGTTGAAATATCCCTCATAAACTGCTGTGCTCACATTTAAAGTGCGATTTAATTTCAATGTAAATGGATCAACATGACTTGGACCTGTTATGTTCGCATTCACATTTGATATATCATCGTGTCCGTTCATGTCACACAGCACCACCTCCAGTCTGACTGTCCTGTTCCTCTCCGGATCCGGATTTATAACCTGATATCCAGGATCAGCACTGTCATCCGGTATGCTCAATGATATGAATGATGGTGCTATGTTCGGCACAGAAGCATTTGCCGGTATCTCAGTTTCAATCGCAGTCAATGTTGGAGCAATGACCACAGCTATGATGAGCACGGCAGCCATGATAGCGAAATACCTCCGCGAATCTATTTTTTTATTCATTTTATTCATTTTTTTGCGCATTTTCCTCACTCCTTTTTCCCTTTTCCCCTTTTATTTTTCTTTTTTTCTCGCGTCTCGCGGAATTTGTGAAAAAAAATGAAAAAAGGGAGTTTGTTTTACGCAGAGATCACATGCACACGGGTTCTATTGTGAGTGTTCCTGTGTATGAGCCCCATGTGGTGCCTACGGGAACATAGAGTGAGATGTCGAGATTTGTTGTATTGCCCGGTAGGAGGTTGACTGCAAATTCTGTCGGCGTGTTTGAGAGGGTTTCAGGTCCTGAATCGTCCACAACAGCGGTTGTGTTTCCCTCAAAGAGTGTTGTCGGATTTCCAGCACTGTCCTCTATTTTCAGGCTCACATTTATCGGCGCGTTCCCGCAGTTCTTTATGGTCGGCTTGACAGGTGGGGCAGTTCCCACAGTTTCCATGACACTGTCTCCATCAACTGAGGATGCAGCGCCCGGGTTCACCTCACCGAAGGATATCGCGTTGAAATCTATCTCAATCGCACATGTCATTCCAACGGCGAAATTTCCAGTGCCCACATCTTCCAGTCCGCCTTTATCCTCTGCGGTGACCTCAACTGTGTATGTGTCGTTAAGCGTCGTGCATTTCAAATGCAGAGTTGCCTCGTATTTTCCGGTGCTCTCGTTGTATGTCATGTCAACAGGCAGCGACTCCTCAAGATATTCGCTCGCATCTCCTCCACTGCTGTTTTCTATCGCGGTCACCTGCACAGTGCTGATGTCATCGGGACCGTTGTCATCTGAGACCTCAGCCTCAACCAGAATTGGTGTGCTGTCGGGGCATGGGTTCAACGCCACATAACTCGGCGACACAGACACATCAACAACATCCGGCGCGACATTGTTCACAGAAACATTCGTTGGGGCTTCATCTCCAATCGCCGCAGGTATGCAGGACGCTATCATCGCCGCAACGATCACAGACACGAATATCGCAATTTCTCCTCGCATCCACATCACCTCCTTTTCCTCAACATCCTCAACACGGCCATCAGACAGTGCACCTCACCCTCCTCGTGAATATCGCATCACGAAGGAGGCTTTTATTATTTTATGTTCGTTCTGTTTATTTTCTTCAGAAAATTTATAAAAAAGGTGTGTATAAAAACACACATCCTGCTCAGGCTTCACATCTCCCGCATTCTTCCACAGGCACCGCAACACATCACGCACGCTGCTCACAGTCCACGCACCCCTCCGCGCAATGTCTCACACAAAGCCTCACACAATGCCTCCGCGCAATGCCGAAAGTTTTTTGAAGAACATCTTCATATATAACTTCTATTTCAGATTATAAATAATACCCAAATGGGTTATAATGGTTGTAAGGTGAGCTGTGCGGGGAAGTGGTGCTGAGTCTGGAGTGAGTATGAGCTTATTTATGAGGGGTTTTTGATGTTTATCGTATGTCTGAGCGGTTTTTGGTCTCTCTTACGCCTTCCGAGGGGAAGAAGCTGATTGCGATGGGCATTCGTCGCATGGAAGAGGTGAGGCATGCGTTGAAATCAGGCATTGTTGTGATATCACAGGGAACAACAAATGCTTTTGTTGCCGAGGAGTTGCTGGAGGAGCTGCGTGATGAGTCCGCTGTGGTGATGCGAGACAGGTTTGCAGCCGGCGTCGTAACGGCGAAAGCTCTCTGCTCGGTTCCCAAGGAGGAAAGGCAGCGGGAGATAGTGATAAGAGAGGGAAAAGTGACGGAGGAATGTCTTGAAGATGTCATTGATGACATGACAGCATCCGATGTCTTTCTGAAAGGAGCGAATGCTCTCGATGCGAGCGGTGAGGTTGCGGGCATATTTCTCGGTCATCCGTTCGGCGGAACCATAGGCACTGCGATAGGCGTCATCATGGCGCGTGGCGTGAACTTCATAATCCCTGTCGGGTTGGAGAAAACAATTCCTTTCTCAATAAACGAGGCTTCCCGCCGCCTCGGCGGTGGAAGGGTGCGCAGGGCGACTGGCATGCCTGTGGGGCTCATGCCCGTATGCGGTAAAATCGTCACGGAGGTCACCGCACTCAAAATCCTAGGCGCTGATGACGCGTTCCCCATAGGTGCAGGCGGCGTCAATTACGGTGAGGGATCAGTTGTCATATGCGTTGAATGCTCCGCTGAAAGACTTGATGCACTCATGGATCTCATCGTCAAAATAAAGAAATCAGCGGTGCGAGTGCATGTTCTTGAGGAAAGCTGCGAAAAGTGTCGGAGAGATAAATGCGTGTTCATTTCAGATTGAAAGATTGCGCACCCCTGGCTGCAACTGCAATTGAAATCATGATGTGAGACTGTGTTGTGCACGTGATACATGACCGCGGCACAAAGCGGCATGGCTCGTAAACTTTTTATGCAATTGCGTATAAACGCCAAATATGCGAGAAGAGAGAAGGAGACCTTCCATATTTGATCTGATGGAGCGGTATATGGAGCGGATGATGGAGGAGATGCGGCGCATCTCAGCTCTTCCTTTTGAGGAGAGAGTGAGGCGAAGGCGAGAGGAATTTGACATAGAGGATCTCCTGAAAGACCCTTTTGAGGAGATGCTTGAGTGGCTTGAAAAAGAATCACCGGAAGAATACAGAGCATTCGTGGAGGAAATTGAGACCCCTGAAGGTAGAGTAAAGCGTATAGGACCTTTCATATACGGCTTCGCATTCAGAAAAGAGCCCGGTAAGGAGCCTGAAATCATAGAGTTCGGAAATATCAGACCCACAATGAGAAGATTTGAGCCCATACCTCACGGAGAGAGAGAGCCTCTTGTGGATGTGATAGAGCAGGAAAACTCCTACGAGGTGGTTGCTGAGCTGCCTGGCGTTGAGAAGGAAAACATAAATCTGCATGCAACAGAAAATTCGCTTGAAATAAGAGCGGAGAACGACAGAAAATATTATAAAGAAGTGAAATTTGATTCTGAAATAATACCAGAAAGTGCCGAAGCATCCTATAAAAACGGAATACTCAGTGTAAAATTGAAGAAGAAGGAGGTGGAAAAGAAGAAAAAAAGCATACCTATAAGATGAGTTATTTTTTATTTATTTATTTATTTATTATTTATTTGTTTGTTTTTTCATTATTTCGCGCATTTGATGAACAGGAAGACCGTGACGAATTTCAGTCAAGCTCAGTCATGGCTTCCTGAGTGAGTGATTGCATGAGTGACCGCATGAATTGCATGAGTGACTGCATGAGTGACCGCATGGTGAAGTATGATTAAGTGAGTGAGGTGCGAAATGCGCTATGCTTTTTTGAAGAAATTGAAAAAAGAGCAATAGTGAGCGAATATGGAGAATGAAGTGAGGAAGGAGTCTGCATCCTCTGCTGGCGAGGAGTGGGAGCCCAAGATTCTTGCGTTCTGCTGCAACTGGTGTTCTTATGCAGGTGCGGATGCGGCAGGCCTTGAGAGAAGGCAGATGCCACCGACATTCAGGGTGGTGCGGGTGATGTGTTCCGGTCGTATAGATCCCGCGTTCGTGCTGCTGGGATTGCTTGAAGGTGCTGATGCTGTTCTCATAACAGGATGCCATATCGGCGATTGCCATTACATAGATGGAAATTACAAAGCGCGTAACCGCTATGAGTTCCTGAAGGAATTTGTTGATGAGCTCGGCCTGGAGCCTGAGAGGATCGGTCTCAGATGGATATCCGCCTCAGAAGGACCTATATTTGCTGATATGGTGAGAGAGGTAACTGAAAATGTGAAAAAAGTGGGGCCGAGCCCTTTCAGAAGAAAATGGAAGAAGTGAGCCCGCGATTGGCTGAGGCGTGATGCTGTGATGTGAGATTGCGGATGAGATTGCGAGAGATCGCGATGAGAGCGAGTGCAGAAAACATAAGGATATCCTCACCGATTATCGGGGAGGAGGAGATAGAGTCTGTAAAATCTGTGATGCTTTCTGGTATGCTTGCTCAGGGTGCTTGTGTGCGTGAATTTGAGAGAGAGTTTGCAGATTTTACAGGTGTTGAGCATGCAGTTGCGGTGAGCTCGGGAACAGCAGCAATTCACATCGCACTTCTAGCCGCAGGCATAGGGAGAGGGGATGAGGTCATCACAACTCCTTTTACGTTCATATCAACTGCCAACGCAGTTCTGTTCACAGGTGCAAAGCCGGTTTTCGTTGATGTCCGCGAGGACGACTTCAACATAGATGTTGAGCAGGTGAATGAAGCCGTATCCAGACGGACGAAGGCGGTAATACCCGTCCACCTCTACGGTCAGCCGTGTGATATGCATGCGCTCATGGAAATAGCGGAGGATTATGATCTGATTGTCATAGAGGATGCGTGTCAGGCACACGGCGCTGAATACCATGGAAAAAAAGCAGGCGCAATCGGCACGGCAGGATGCTTCAGCTTCTACGCAACAAAAAACATGACAACAGGCGAGGGGGGAATGATAACAACAGATATAAAGGAGATTGCAGACAGAGCACGTATGATAAGAAATCACGGCTCAACTTCAAAATACACACATGAAATGCTCGGATTCAACATGCGAATGACAGATATATGCGCGGCAATAGGCATTTCACAGCTCAAAAAACTCCCTTTATTTACAATGAAAAGGCGTAAAAACGCAGAATATCTTACTGAAAACCTCAAAAATATCCCCAATATAATCACGCCAGTCATCAAAGATGGGCGCACTCATGTTTTTCATCAGTACACAATACGCGTTGTTTCGGATGAATTGCAGTTCTCACATGAGAGACGTGCATCTCGTTCTGCCGGTGGTGCTGAGGGCGGCGTGATGCGGGATATGCTCGCTGACATACTGCGCAGAAACGGCGTTGAGGTGGGCATATATTATCCGATACCTGTGCACAAACAGCCCTTATACAGAAAACTTGGATATGGCGACATTTCTCTACCCGTATCCGAAAGACTTGCGAAGGAGGTTTTATCCCTTCCCGTTCATCCAGGCGTTGAGCGTTCGGATATTGAGCGCATTGCTGATGTCATAAGAGATACAATGAACTGCTGAATTGACATGTTATTGCCATATGTTCTCCACATATGCCTTTTGCACTTATCTTTTTTTAAATCATTATGAAGAAATCTGGAAGTGAGGGAAATGTTTAAAAGGAGAAGTGTTGTGCGTGTTGGAGTTATTGGAACGGGCAACATGGGAAAGCACCATGTGCGTGTTTACAGCGGGATGGATAATGTTGAGCTCGTTGGCATCGCAGATATAAACCGTGCTCGTGTGAGACATCTCGCCTCTTTGTATAACACGAAGGCATACACATCATATCACGAGCTTATAAGGAGGGAGCGCCCGGATGCTGTCAGCATCGCTGTGCCTACGACAATGCATAAAGATGTGGCGCTGGATATAATAGCATCAGGTATCCACGCACTTATTGAGAAGCCAATTGCAGATTCACTTAAGGCGGCAGATGAAATAATAGAAGCGGCGGATAAAGAGGATGTCCGCGTTATGATAGGGCATATAGAGAGATTCAATCCAGTGGTTGAAGCATTGAAAGATATAATGCCGGAACTGGGAGAAATATTAACAATATCAAGCAAAAGATTGGGTCCCTACCCTCCATCAATAAAGGATGTAGGGGTTATTCTTGACCTTGCAGTTCACGATATTGATGTCATATCTGTGTTGTATGGGAAGCATGTGATAAGTGTGAATGCATTTGCAGGAAATTCCTTCAGGAACAGCAATCGCCATGATCTGGAGGATTATGCAACGGTGGTCCTGAGGTATGAGGGCGGCAATATAGGTGTCGTTGAGACGAACTGGCTGACTCCTCGCAAGGTGCGGACGTTGATGATCGTGGGGACGGAAGCTGTTGCTCATGCTGATTACATAACGCAGAATGCGGAGGTGTGGAAGCCCGAATGCACGATAACAGTGTCTGTTGACAGACAGGAGCCCTTGAGAAACGAACTTGAGTCATTTATCAGATGCGTTTCAACAAGAGCAAAGCCGCATCCTTCCGCAGAGGATGGAAAAAAAGTGCTTGCCGTGGCAATTGCAGCGATAAACTCCTACAGAAAGCAGGAAGAAGTTAGGATAAACGACATTTTGTCATAGCTCATCCATGCGTTGTGTCACGGTTTTATCCACCTGCGATAATCTTCCTCATATTGAGAGCACCATAGCTCCTCCATAATCTCAATATTCACTCCAAGACTCTCAAGTGTTTCCTCTTCCATTATAAAGTATCCCTTTCATATCTATTAAAAACGTTCTTTCCTTTCAAACAGGTGTGCAGTTTTCGGAAAAAAATTATGCGAATGTATGAAAATGGAGGAATCAGGGAAAATAAAATTTTGACGGAGTTTCCCCTCACCTGCAACGGGATCCTGAGTTTTTGATTTCATGATCAAATCGGAACGCGATCTCATGACTCGATCTCATGATCTCCTGTGGCTGACCGGATGTTGATTTGTCAGAAAAAGCACTATGAAAATTGGACTTGCCACATGCTTGAGAATTGCGCATAATGGGGAGGGTGGATGAGATGCATGCAAGGCTGACATACAGTAGAGGGACGATTCAGATAACGGGAGATGTGGTGGTTCCGTTTGCGAGGTATGATTCAAGAGAGGGGCGTTACCGTGCACTCGCCTACAAGTATCGTGACATCATTTCCTTTCTGAAAGAATCTGATATTGAGTTCAGCGACGATGTGCTTGACCCCGTTCCATGTCCTTTTTTTGATGTCAAAATCACTCTTCGCAGCTATCAGGAAGAGGCTGTGAGAAGATGGTTCAATGCGGGCAGGCGGGGATGCATAGTCCTTCCGACGGGTGCAGGCAAGACGTTCGTTGCGATGGATATAATACGCAGGCTTTCTGTATCAACACTCATCGTCGTCCCCACACTTGACCTTCTTGATCAGTGGAAGGAGCGATTGTCAATTTTTGGCAGCGATATTGTAGGCGAGTTTTCGGGCAGGGAGAAAGAACTGAAGCCGCTCACCGTAGCAACATACGATTCAGCATATGTCAATGCGGAAACACTCGGAAACAGGTTTATCCTTCTCGTTTTTGACGAGGTTCATCACCTGCCAGCTGAGGCATACAGGCACATCGCAGAGTTCAGCGCGGCACCTTTCAGATTGGGGCTCACCGCAACATACGAACGGGAGGACGGCATGCACCAGATACTTCCAGAAATCGTCGGAGGAAAGGTGTTTGAAGTCCTTCCAGATGAGCTCGCAGGCGAACACCTCGCAAATTACAGGTTCAAACGCATATATGTGCCGCTCACCGATGATGAGCGTGAGAGATATGAAAAGGCTGCGCGGGTATTCAGAGAATATCTCAGACGCAGAAAAATCATGATAAAAAACCATGAGGACTTCCAAAAGGTTGTCATGGCAACAGGTCGCGATAAACACGCATATGACGCACTTCGTGCATGGGATGAAGCACGAAAAATCGCATTCAGCTCGTCAAATAAAATAAAAAAACTTGGCGAATTGCTTGATATTCATCGTAATGACAAAATAATCATTTTTACAAGATACAATGATCTCGTTTACAGGATTTCAAGAAAATTTCTTATTCCCGCAATCACACATAAAACACACAAGGATGAGAGAAGAATGATACTAAATGGGTTCAAAACTGGCGTTTTCAGCGCTGTTGTGAGCAGTCAGGTGCTTGATGAGGGAATTGATGTTCCTGACGCGAACATTGGAATAGTGATGAGCGGGAGTGGAAGTGTCAGGGAATACATTCAAAGGCTTGGAAGGATACTGAGACCGAAAAACGGCACCGCCATACTCTATGAGATAGTATCAAAAGAGACCTCGGAAGTTCAGACGGCGAGGAGAAGACGGAGAAAAACAGCAGCCAGAGGTGAGAGTGTGAAGGCGGAGATGGATTTTGATTGACGTGGTGTCAGGTGCTCAAGTGCTCAAGTGCTGAGTTCGGGGAAGTGCAGTTTTATTTCCAGTTTTGCTTTTTCTGGCGAGTCAGCTGCGTGAATTGCATTTCGCTGTATGTCAATGCCGAAATCAGCACGGATTGTGCCAGGTTCTGCTTTCTTGGGGTCTGTTTCACCGACTATTTTTCTCGCGGTGGATATTGCATCCTCTCCCTCAATCACAATAAGAACGACTGGCGCTGAACAGATATATGAGACGAGGTTTTCAAAGAAATCCTTTCCGCGATGTTCCTCATATTGCGCCTCCGCTTTTTCCCTGCTCAACTTCTCCATGCGCATTGCAACTATGCGAAATCCGCGATGCTCAAATCTCGTGATTATCTCACCGATATGTCCTCTCTCAACAGATTCGGGCTTTATCATGATGAATGTTCTCTCTCTCATATTTCCTTCTCTCATATCTCCTCTCCCTCTCAGGATGGATCCTTTGAGCTTTGAGTGCACCTTCTCCTTCTCTTCACTCTCCTTCTCTCACTCTCTTTCTCCTCACTGCTTCCGCTGCTTATATACCCATTTCAGTTTTCTGCTCTTCCTTCCGAGTTTAAGCATGTTTTTCTCACATTTTGAACTGCAGAAAAAGAGGACAGTGCCATCTCGCTTCACATACATTTTACCTGTTCCCGGCGTAATATCAGAGTTGCAGAAAGAACATTTCATATCATCATCTCCTCCCGCGCCACGCTGCCTTTATCTGCTTCTGCTCATCTGCTCATCTGCTCATCTGCCTGTCAGTTTGCGGACTTCACGAGCGGGCTCAAGGATCATGAGGATATCCCCCACTTCAACTGGACCGATGCAGTTTCTTGTGATTATTCTGCCCTTGAACTCGCCTTCAAGCACCTTGCACTTGACCTGTGTGACCTCACCGTGCATTCCTGTTCTGCCTATGATCTCAATGACCTCCACTGGAACTGCCTCTTCCTCAGGCATCTCCACCACCTCCTCACCGATCTTCTCCGTTTTTCTCTTTCTCCTTTACCGCTTCACCTCTTCTCCCACATTCATTTCTCTCTCATTCTCATCCTCCTCATCGCTGCCGCGTCAGGAAGAGCTCTCTCTTATTCGTTTGAGCTCTTCAATAACCTCTTCCAGCTCTTTTTCGGCGTTGCCAGCATCAATTATCGCGGCGGATGCGCAGCGGACTTCCAATCCCGCCTTTGCGGCGAGGTCTCGCTGGCTCTTCACATATATGTAAGGGATGTTTTTCTCATCGCACAGAGGCGGGAGATGCATCACGATCTCCTCGGGGTTCACATCCTCAGCGATGTACACGAGCTTTGCGAGCCCCCGCTCAACTGTTTTCGTCGTCTCGTTTGTCCCTCTCTTGACCTTTCCGGTGTCTCTTGCGATCTCCATCACATTCAGCGCTTTCTCCTGCAGCTCTTCAGGCACTTCAAACCGCACATATACGGCACTCATCTCTCATCCCCCCTAAAGGGTCATCTGTGTTCTTATTCTGAATGATTCCAACGATTTAAGTCTGTGGTCAAATAATACATCCCTGAGATTTTTCTCAGGAACACTCAGAGATATCTCTTTTGTTCTCCCATATCTTCCCCTGCTCACGACTGTCGCGTTCAAAAGGCCGAGCATATCAAGCTCGGCTATAAGGTCCGAAACACGTCGCTGCGTCAGCGGTTCAATGCCGACGAAAACGCACATCTTCCTGTACATGTTGTATATCTCCCCGCTCGTGAATTTTTTTCTGCAGTTCTCCCTTCCGAGGAACAACATACTGCCGAGCACTATTTTTGAATGGAGAGGAAGTGTCCTCACGACCTCAGCGACCTTGTTCATCTCTATGCGCTCACATGCCATCCTGACATGCTCCTCCGTCACAACATCAGAAGAAGCGCGTTCCGCTATCTCAGCAGATATGCGAAGGAGGTCAAGCGCCCTGCGAGCATCTCCATGCTCCTGCGCCGCCAATGCAGCACAGAGAGGTATGACGCCCTCGGCTAGGACATTCTCATTGAACGCAACAGCAGCACGCTCCTCAAGTATGTCGCTCAACTGCTTCGCATCATAAGGCGGGAACACAATCTCCTCCTCGCCGAGTGATGACTTCACACGAGGATCAAGCCGCTCGGTGAATATGAGGTCGTTTGAAATGCCAATGACACTCACCCTCGCTCTGCTGAGCTCGGAGTTTATCCTTGAGAGATTGTAAAGCACCTCATCACCGTTCCTGACAAGCCTGTCTATCTCGTCAAGAACAACAATCACACACCTTCTCTCCCTGTCAACACCCTCCCTGAACGCCTCATACACCATATCCGTCGGCCAGCCCATCACAGGCACTTTGCGATTGAAAATTCTCGCAAGATATGCAAACACTCTATATTGAGTATCAAAAATCTCACTATTAATATACACAATTTCAGATTTAGCACCTATTCTGTGAGATGTTTCCTCCAATTCCTTCGCAACATACTTCACGGTTGCCGTTTTACCCGTTCCTGTTTTCCCATAAATCAGGATATTTGATGGTGTTTCTCCTCTGAGAGCGGCTGAAAGTATCTCTGCAAGCTGCTTTATCTGCTGCTTCCTGTGTGGAAGGTTCTCCGGAATATAAGAAGGGCGCAGGACATCCTTGTTCGCAAATATCCTGCGCTCAAGCATAACGCTGTCAAACAGGTTCATATGTTCTCACACTCCTCCAGTCACATTTCTCAGCAGGATTTTAACACCACTCCTCATCATTTCAGTATGTGGCATTATGAAAAAAAGACTTCGGTCGCCTTGCCGCTGCAATGTGGGCGGGCGTCATGCAGGCGTCATATGCATGCTGTCTGTGATGTCTGTGATAATGATGTCAATGCCGCCAATGTCAGGTGCGAGGAGGGCGGAGGTGAGTTGAGAAAATGGAGTTGAGAAAATGAGAAAGCCGTAATGATGAGGCTATGCGGGGGATGCGCTCAAACCGCGAGTATATGAACCACTGCGGTGCCGCCTGTGCCTCCCATGTTATGGGCCAGTCCTATTTCGGCGTCTGGCACCTGTCGCTTTCCCGCCTCTCCTCTCAGTTGAGTTACGAGCTCAACAATCTGGCGTATACCTGTTGCGCCTGGCGGATTGCCGCAGGCCTTCAGACCGCCTGACGGGTTTACAGCGATTTCACCGCCTATTTCAGTTGCACCTTCTTCTGTTGCTGTGCCGCCTTCTCCCTTTTTGAAGAAACCGATGTCCTCAATGCTGACTATTTCAGATATTGTGTAGATGTCGTGCACCTCCGCCACATCGACATCAGATGGCTCTATGCCCGCGGTGCGGAACGCTTTTCTCGCAGCTGTGGCTGTTGAGAGCATTGTCGTGATATCGTGGCGGTCGTGCAGCGCTATTGTGTCTGTTGCCTGCGCAGACGCTGCCACATACACAGGAGTGTCTGTGTATTTTCGTGCCATTGAAGCATCACATATCACAACAGCAGCTGCCCCATCAGCGGGTGTTGAGCAGTCAAGCACATGCAATGGCGATGCGACAATGGGAGATCTGAGAACTGACTCCTCAGATATCTCCCGCCTGTATTGCGCGATCTCATTGTGAACTGCGTTAGCATGATTTTTCACTGCAACCCTCGCAAGCTGTTCTTCTGTTGTTCCATATTTCTTCATATGCTCCATCGCGATCTGTGCATACAGTGCAGGAAGCGTCGCACCATATATCGCCTCCCACTCCCTGTCCACAGAAGATGCGAGCATGTCCTCAACACGAGAAGCATCAACATCCGTCACCTTCTCCACGCCCGCCGCTATCACAATATCATACATCCCGGAGGAAACTGCGAGACATGCGAGGTGAAATGCCACACTGCCAGAGGCACACGCCGCCTCAACACGCACAGCAGGTATGTGAAGGGATGCGAGCCCCGAGTAATCAGCTATGAGAACGCCGACATGCTCCTGCTCAATGAACATTCCGGCGGACATGTTCCCTCCATAGAGCGCTTTTATCTCCTCCCCGCTTATCGCAGCGTCTTCAATCGCCTTCATACCCGCTTCCACTGCCAGATCACGCAGCGATTTCTCCCATATCTCCCCAAATTTTGTGCATCCAACACCTATTACAGCAACTTTACGCTTCATTTCATTCTCCTCCCCTCATTCAGTCATTCAGGAAGCGCAACTATCTTGCGTGTGTGTTTGGCATATTCTGCGTAATTCAGATATTTTGATGAATTCAGCAGATCTTTGACCTTGGGGGTTCTATCCATCTTCTCTATATGAGAGGTCACTCTTATGGAGAAAGCATCGCTTCCAGCACCAGAGCCGAACGAGCAAAGCAGTATTCTGTCTCCGGGAGATGCGACATCGAGAACCGCAGCAAATCCTATAAGAGAGCTTGCGGAGTATGTGTTACCGAGACGCGTGACAGTGAGAGAGGGCATTACCTGTTCCTTCCTGAATCCGAGCGATTGAGCGATGCGAAGGGGAAACTTCCCGTTCGGCTGATGGAAAACTGCGAAATCAAAGTCGGATGCACGAAGTCCCGTTTTATGCATAAGCATTTCAGCCGCTGACTTCGTGTGCCTAAAATAAGCGGGCTCTCCTGTGAACCTTCCGCCATGCGATGGGAATCGCTGCAGGTCTCTTCGCCAGAAATCAGGAGTGTCTGTTGTGAATGATGTGAAATCCTCAATCTCAGCGATCACTTCAGACGAGCCCATGAGAAACGCAGCTGCACCTGCCGCAGCAGTGAATTCAAGAGGGTCACGAGGCGCTGATTGAGAGACATCTGCTCCCACGCACAGCACATATTTCGCTCTGCCACTCTCAACCAGCGATATGCCAGCTTGAAATGATGCGGTCGCCGCCTTGCACGCAAATTCCCAATCAGCAGCAGTAAGAGAGGGAGAAGCGCCTATAGCAGCGGCAACAATTGTGGCAGTGGGCTTAACAGCATACGGATGACTCTCAGAACCGACATAAATCGCACCAATCTCACGAGCATCTATCTCAGCACGCTGAATCGCAGCACGAGAAGCCTCAACAGCTATCGTCGCAGCATCTTCATCCAGATCAGGCACGCTCTTCTCCTCAATAAGCAACGAGGATTTTATCGCTTCTGCGTTCTCCCCCCACTGCCTCGCTATCTCATCCGCTTTTATGCGGAAATCAGGCACATACACGCCATACGATATAATTCCCGCCATGTCCCTCTCTATAAAGAGCAAAATACATAATGCTTTTTATGGAACGGATCCCTTAGAGGGACGGATTTGATCATCCGCAGCCCTCCGCTGGACGGGATGGGGGAGAGAAGGATGCTGGAGGAGAAGCAGTTACAACAAAAAAGAAGAGGAAGTCTGGAGCGTCTCGGAGGATAAATAACGGATGAGCGATACGGGACGATGAAATCAAAATTGAAGATTTACGAGAATTCAGCAATTCAGGACGCAAAATCATCTGCAGATATGTTGAAAGGAGACCGCAAAGAAGGGTGCAGTGAGGGGCAGTTGTGGTGGAGGTGTGGATTACGGATACATCTGTCAGACACGATAGAGGGCAGGGATGCCGAAGTGGGAAAATCGGGGAGATCCGAGGGCTATTTTCATCATTGTCCTCATCTATATTCCCATCATAATCGCTGCCATTACAGGCTCATGCCTGATGGCGGGTTCTCTCAGTGCGGCACTGGCAGGAGCTTCAATTGGCACGTTCGCTCATATTCTTCTTCGGATTTGCGAAGTGGGAATTTGCGTGTCTTGTGGTCTTGTGGAGTTATTGAGGAGTTATCAAGACAGAGGAGGAATTTCAGTGGGGTGATCAATGAAACAAAGAATCTCGCCCTCATCATACTTTAGTTCCTTTTCGTGGGTGGGAGGATCGCTCGTGCAATTTTACATCTCCGGGCGCCAGGATGTATATAGGGGATGAATCTCAATCTTTGAGCATGAAAGAGCTGAAGGCGTATCTTGAGAGCAAATTTGGAGCCCCCGTGAGGATTTTGAGCGTGAGCGAATTGTTGAAGGCGGAGGATACATCCGAACAGGCTGAAGGGATAAAGGGCTTCGGCTACGGGAAACCGCTTCTTGTGTCATTTGAATGCGATAGAGGTGGTGTTGAGCGCAGGGAATTGGTTATTTCAACAATGAAAGCAGACGCTTTTGGTCATCAGCACTTCGCGGACCGCGCTGGAATACTGCTCTGGCAATTTCACGCGTTCAACACGCTTCCAAAACATGTTCGTGCGATAGATGTCGGATACTTCGCCAAAGACGGTTCTCTGAAGTCTGTCAGCGACGCTGAGGAGTTCTTCATAGTATGTGAGAAAGCGGAAGGCACAGAATACGCATCAGATCTCCAGAACCTGCTCACAGGAGCGCGAGAATATGGGAGAATTGATGAGGAGCGCGCAGTCGCACTCGCATCTTACCTCTCCGAAATACATGCTGAAAAAAAGGACGATCCTCAACTATATGTCAGGCGAATAAGAGAATTAGTTGGACATAATGAATGCATATTCGGACTAACAGACAGCTATCCACCTAAAACTGAATTCATATCAGCTGAAGAATTGATTGAGTTGGAGAAGAAATGTGTGGAATGGAGATGGAAATTGAAGGAAAAATCTCATAGATTGTGTGCAGTTCATGGTGATTTCCATCCCTGGAATGTTATATTTCATCATCACACGGACTTCACAGTGCTTGACCGCAGCAGAGGGGAGTGGGGGGAGGCAGCGGACGACCTTACGGCGATGTCCATAAACTTCATGTTCTTTTCGCTCATGAAATATGGTATGATGAAGGGTGAATTTGCTGAACTTTTCAATGTCTTCTTCGAAACTTACTTGCATAAAACAGGTGATGAAGAGATACTGAGTGTTGTTCAGCCATTTTTCGCATTCAGATGTCTTGTGATTGCATCACCGATATGGTATCCTCATCTCCCCGCCGATACCAGAAGAAAAATATTCAATTTCGCTGAAAATGTCCTCGCAGATGAATATTTTGAATACAAGAATGTAAATGAATACCTGCTCTGATCGCTTGCTCTGATCGCACCGCTCGCATCGATCAGCGCGCTCCGCTTGTTCGGCTGTGAGGCTGTGAGACTGTGAGACTGTGAGGCTGTCTGACTGTGAGGCTGTCTGCATTCCATGACTGGAAGGGGTGAGTGGAATGTGCGAAAGGGATGATGTGAAGGAGGCGCTGTTGCGAGGTTTGGGAGTGCGTTTTCATGTTGATGAAGATGTGAGGCGGAAGTTTGAAAGCATTCACATAGGTGTCTCAGTGCTGAGCGGTGTGAAATGCGCAGGCAGCGTCGGATCGGATGAGATGGAGCGAGAGATTCAGAATACGGAGGCTGAAATTCGCAGCAGATATACACTGGATACGCTGAAAGATGTGCCTCTGATAAGACTTCAGAGGGATTTCTTCTGGCGAATGGGCATTGATCCCACAAAAGTCAGACCCGCTTCTGAGGCGCTCATAAGGAGAATTCTCGCCGGCAAAAACCTTCCGAGGATATCGCCTGTTGTGAACGCATACAACATCGCATCAGTCAGGACATTGATCACATTCAGTGCGTTTGACGCTGATCGCATTTCATATGCTGATGAGATCGTGCTGAATGTGCGGTTCGCCCGTGATGGAGAAGAAGTGACACTCATCGGAAACAGAAAGAGGCGCCTTAAAAATGAACTCGTCCTTACAGACACCTCAAATATCCTATGCGTGTATGTGCATGGCGACGTTGATTCTACAAAAGTGCGGGAGGATACCGAAAATATCCTTATTGTCGCTTATGGCGTCCCGGGAATTGATATAAGAGATCTTGAGCGCGGCATTTCTGTCGCAACTGAATATGTGCAGCGGTTCGCAGGTGGCGAAATTTTGTTCAAAAAGGTGTTTTGATTGCTTATTTTTCATTTTTTAGCGCTCATCTTTTTTTGTCGCCGTTCGCTGTTGTCGCCACGCCACTGTCAGCAGCCTGACTGTATTGCCCATCTCTCATCTGTCACAAGCAACAAGCATGCAGCGAGCTGAGGCTGTGTCAGGCGCCCCATCGGCTGCCGGCATTTTCCGTTCCATTTTATCCGATTGTGGTGACAATCCTCTCCCTGCTCAAATATCTTGTTAAGTAACCTGTGAGAACTGTCAGAACAAGCGAAGCTACAAATAATGCAAGTTCGGCTGAAAGTGAAATACGGTAACCTTCACCCGTCAAACTGAGACTTCCGAAGAGAGCACCAAATATCCCCATAAATATTATTATGCCGGCTGCTCCGACCTCTTTCATACCTGCAAGAAGATAAAGGAGCCCGATCAATCCAACTGATGCAAATATAAACAAAGGGGTGGTTACCAGCATATGAAGCAGGAGAATCTGAGATGGAAATATCACGAATTTCAAGAAAAAACCTGAGATTAAAACTATCAATACTGCTGATAATACTGATACGACATACGAAGGAACAGCAGCACCCAAAACCTTTCCGAACCATATTTTCCTCAGGCTAACCGGTGCACAGAGAAGGGTTTCTATGATTCTGTCTCGCTTCTCCCTTAAGAATATTTTTCCAGTTGAGGTGTAAGCAAAGAAAACTCCCATAACAACAGGAATGCAGAAAACAGCTGTATTAATTGCATTCGGAGATTTTTTTATACCCAGTGCTGCAATAAAGCTGAAGAAAATCGCATAACCTGCAAAAAGCAAGGAGCTTTTGCTCAGGAGTATTCCCTTTATTTCCTTTTTTGCGATAACTAACTCCTTTCTCATTTCCCATTCTCCCCGACAATTTCCAAATAAATGTCCTCCAGACTTCTTCTCTCCTTTCTGATCTCTTCAATTTCTATACCCTTTTCCGTCAATATCTTCACCAAAGATTGTCTCTCCTCTCTCAGTGTCAGTTTTATTGTTCTGCCCTCTTTCTCACAATCATATACAAAATCAAGTGAAGAAAGAATTTCAAACGCCCTTTCGGTGTTTCTTTTATCACCTGCTGTGATGAGAACCACAGGCTTGCTGAATTTCTCTCTGAGATTTTCAACGGTATCGCATACCACAATCTTTCCTCTGTGCAGAATTGCTGTTCTATCACATATGCGCTGAACCTCATCCAGATTGTGTGAATTCAAGAATATTGTCTTTCCGCTCTCCTTTGAGAGATTGACGATGAGTTCCCTCACCATTCTTTGAGCTTCAGGGTCAAGACCTGCAGATGGTTCATCCAGGAACAGAATTTCTGGATCATGAACAAGGGCTCTCGCTATTGCAAGCTTCCTTTTCATTCCCTTTGAGAATGCGCCCACCTTTTCATATCTGAGGTCATAAAGTCCGACAAATTTCAGCAGCTCTTCAATCCTTTCTTTCCTTTTTGAAACATCGTAAAGTTGAGCATAATAATCCAAGTTGTCGTAAGCTGTTTGGTCTTCATACAGGCCATCGTTCTCCAACACAACTCCAATCCTTCCTCTCGCCTCATCATCCTCAGCAAGGTTCCTTCCCATCACAAGCGCTTCTCCAGAAGTCGGATTCAGAAGTCCCAGAATTATTCTCATTGTTGTGGTCTTTCCAGCTCCATTTGGACCAAGATAGCCAAACACCTCCCCCTCCGCCACATCAAAGTTTATTCCGTTCAGAACAACTTTGTCTCCAAACTTTTTTGTTAAATTTTTGATTTCTATCACATTCATCACATCTGTCCCTCTGCCATAGCTCTATGATGCCTGAGCGGATTTTATAATGTTTTAAAATGATGTGAAGATAAAATTATAAACAAAAATAAAAGTAGAAACAAAGAAAAGAGAAAAAGTCATTTCAAAAGTTTTTCTGGCATTTTCACCTCATGTATGTCGAGTCCGAGCTCTTTCTCACTGAATCCCATTGCCAGACCGATGAGTTGAGTGGCGAAAAGGACTGGCATCTTCGGTTCAATGCCGAATAGATTTTGCATCTCCACCTGTCCTCTGTCAAGTTGCAGGTGGCAGAAAGCACAGGGATGCATGATGCAGTCGCAACCCGCCTCAATCATGTTCACGATTTTCTGGCGTGTCCATTCAAGTGAAGTTGGTGCATCAAAACTGCGGACACCGCCACCAGCGCCGCAACACATGAGTTTGTCCTTGTAGTAAGGGGTCTTCGCACCTATCGCATGAGCGAGATCCTCAAGTATGTAAGGTCTTTCGGGGGAGCCGTGCCCTCTCACCTCTGAAGGCTTTAGGAAGTGGCAGCCGTAGTGGACAGCGACATTCACATCGTCCATCGGTTTTTTCACCGCTTCCTTTATGCGATCAAGCCCGATAACATCATGAAGAATGACAATTGAATGATTCACCTTCGTTTTCCCCTTGTATTCCCTTCCTATTTTTCCGAGGACCTCATTCACCTTCTTCCTCAACCGCTCATTATGCTTCAAAAGATGGTCAGCCTCCTGCAGAGAGCCGTAGCAGCCGTTGCATGTCACATATATCTCAAGATCCATCTCCTCGGCAATTGCAAGATTTCTCGCCGCAATTGGCAGCCATGTGTGCAGGTCAAAAGACCCGAAAACACCGGGAGCTGGGCAGCAAGAGGCTCCAATCATCTCCTTCGTCTCTATTCCAAATTCTTTGAACACTTTCTTTGTCGCTGCTTCTATGCCCGGATAACGATTGGGTGTTATACAGCCAAGAAAATACGCATATTCCTTTTCAGCCATTTTTTCCTCACCTGTCACGAACACAGCACGCGCTTGTGGCTGTTTTCATGTTCTCCTATTTTCCCTCCTCCAACTCCTCACGCAGCTTCATCGTTTCCCAATCAAACCCAACTTTCTTGTCAAATCCTGTTGTGCGCACAATCTCCCTTACCTGCTCAAGCTGCTCAGGGAATTTCTGCGTTGTGGGCGCCATAGGATCAAGTCCGACACCCTCACGCAGCTTCATCTGCGGCTCTCCTATTGGAACAGCATGTCCCGTCTTGAAAACATAAGTTGCAACTTTTTTATGGCTGAATGACATGTGACCCTCACTTACCGCTATGTTCCTCATCGTGCGTATGATGTCTGTCACCTTCACGCCGCGAGGACAGCGCTCATAACATGTGAAGCAAGTTGTGCAGAACCATAACTCATACATGCTCAACACTTCTCGCAAGTTCATCCTCGCCATCTGAATCATTTTTCTTGTTCTGTATGCGGTTATCCTGCCCGAAGGACAGCTTCCTGTGCACTTGCCACACTGCACACACTCCCGGACAGTCTCCATATGCTCCTTTCCAAATACCTCTCCTCCATACTCTATTATCTCATCCAAAAGCGTTCCCATGGTTTCCCCCCTGTGGACTTTTCATTAAAATTGCCACCTCCTCTATAAAACTGTTATATATTTGCTCAACCCTCCTCTGAAGAAAGCAGCACGGCGCCGTATTTCATTGACATAACAACGGGGTTACCGGGTCAGAGGAGGCATGTATTTCTTCCTCCTCATTCCTCAGGCGTGGAGGAACCATTTTCCCATTTTCATATTATCAACGATAAGGCACACGAGTAAGGCACACAAGTGGTGTTCGGAGGTGCTGTGGGCGCTGTGACAGGTGATAGAAGCGAAAATATAATTTTTATTATTTTTTATTTAGTTAATAACTGCACCTTTGTGCTTTATTATTATACAAAAATTAAAACATATAAATCTGAATTCTCAGATGAATGGTTGATATGCTCTGAACTTAAGCTCTTTGAAGAAATGATGAAAAAATATGAAAATGGAGGAAGGAAAGGATTGGGGTGGGGCTTGGAAAACTGGATATTTCAACTCAAAACCGGCTTTTGGGGGCAGCATGCGGTATTGGAGAATAGATACGCCGAAGATACATAACGCTGATATTTTATAAGAGGCTGTGCGATGTATATGAAGAATAAAAAGGCTGGATATTTGGAAGCGAGGAAGCAAGTGGCAGATCTTTTACTATCTTTTAAGCTTCTGAAGTGAGCAGCGATTTTTTCATGTGACGGAGGCGTGTGATCGTAACAGCGATGTCATAATAGGACATCATAATAGGATGGGCAGCGGAGGTGACTCCACTGGGGATATGTGTCACGGAGGAGTGATTGGCATATGGAACCGCTTAAGCATGTATTGATAGCGTTTTTATCGCTTGTTGTGCTGATCGCTGTGGGTATTGTGGGATTCCGATATTTTGAGGGACTATCCGTTATGGAATCTCTGTATGTGACTGTAACAACGATAACAACGGTGGGATATGGAGATATAACTCCGAGGACACCCTCGGGAAGGGTTTTCGCAACTGTTCTGATGATAGGGGGTGTTGGAGTCGGTTTATATGCGATGAGTGCGATTGCTGAGACTGTATTTGAGGGGCGTATAAAGGAAGCTTTTGGGATCGTGCGTGGGAGGGTGAGCGTCTCAAAGATGAGGGGACACAAAATCATATGTGGTGCTGGCAGGACGGGAAATATTGTGATAGAGGAGTTCATGCGTGAGGGTGTTGATTTTGTTGTGATAGAGCGGGACCCTCAAATTGCGGCTGAGCTGCGGAGGAAGGGCATACCTGTCATTGAAGGAGATGCCACCAACGAGGAGGTTCTTATTGAAGCGGGCGTTGAGCGCGCATCGGGTCTCGTGTCAACACTGCCTTCCGACTGCGACAACCTTCTGCTCTGCATTTCTGCGAAGTCACTTAACCCCAACATAGAGATCGCGACGAGGGCATCCTCTGATAAAGCTGCGAAACGCCTTCGCAACATCGGTGCGGACAGGGTTGTGATGGTGGAGGCGATAGGCGGCAGGAGACTGGCAAAAAGCCTGCTCAAACCGGCTATAATAGACTTCGTTGATTTTGTCACAGCAGGCGTGGGGGAGACTTCGCTTGAGAGCTTGACAGTGAAGAAGGGAATGAAGATCGCAGGTAAGAAAATAAGTGATCTGCATCTGAAAGAGAGGACGGGAGCGGTGATAATCGCAATCATACGAGGCAACAGAATCATCTCAAACATACACCCTGATGAGGTGATAAGGGAAGGAGATATAGTCGTGTTCATCGGCAGCAAGAAGGCACTTGAAAAACTTGAGAAGATTGAGTATTTCTGATCGTATACCGCTCGGAGCTGCTCCTTTCGCATGGCGCAAAATCGGCTGCGACAATTTAAATAAAATCAGCTTCCAATACGGCAGCATGCACGCGACATCATCAGCAGAAGAAAGCGCGATGGCGATGTTGAAGGTGATTGAATCTGCGTATGACGTTGATATAAGGAACAAAAGGGAGGTTGTGGAGGCGATGACAGATGTGACGGAAGATGAGCAGGCTGTATTGATGATATGCACAGCCCTCAACACATGGGTTGCGATGAATCTATCAGGGCGTGAGATTGTGATACCGCCCGAGGTTGTGAGCAGAATTGCTGAGCGTGTCATTGGAGGATATTGAGGTGATGAGGTCTGATGTACGGACACGCATATGGCATGTCAATGTCAATGATAGAGTAACTGAGCGAACGGATTGTGTGGCGAAAGAGGTTGAAGTGTGTCTGAGATTTTTGAGGGGAGGTCAGATTGAGAGGGTTTCTGTTCACTGCCTTCCCGTTTTTTTGAGAGAACTTGCCGTGGGATTCCTGATATGTGAGGGTTTCCGTTCATCTGTTGAAAATGTGCGCATCCTCGCAGCAGAGGCGGATGTCCGTAACGCATGTGAGAGATACGAGGTCATTGTTGAACTGTCGGAGACTGTGAGCGATGTCTCCGTCACTGATGATGCGAAGCACAGCGCGCACAGGGTGTGTGAGCGGGTGATATGTGAGATTCCCACGCTCGTCCGCATGTTGGATGAATGCGGCACAACATTCAAAAAAACGGGATGCACGCATGTTGTCGGTGTTTTTGAGTGCTGCGGCGATAAACATGTGATCGTGGAGGATGTGAGCAGGCACTGTGCGATTGACAAGGCTGTGGGTCTCTGCATTGAAAAAGGCATTTCCACATATGAAAGCGTACTCGTGACTTCATGCCGTCAGACATATTCGACAATGCGAAAAGCAGCAAATGCAGGGTTTCCCGCTGTCGTGAGCGTCTCAGCTCCAACGAGCGCTGCGATAAAAATTGCTGAGATATCGGGCATAACACTCGTCGGATTCGCAAGAGAGAGAAGATTCAATGTGTATGCAAATGCTTGGAAACTGCTCCGACATGGGGCCGGTGCGATTTGAACGCACGACCGGCGAGTCTGGAGCCCGCCGCCCTTCCTGGCTAGGCTACGGCCCCTTCGCCAACATCAATGTTCAGTGAGTTGCAACAGTATAAATAGATTGCGCTTCGTATTGCGCTTCGTGACATTTATATGTGGTGTGTATATGTGGTGTCTGGCATATATTTGCAACGCCAGTTGCACTGCAACGCCGAGACTGCGCGTTGCGGCATTTGCTGGCAATTGCACTGACAATTGCACTTGGCAGTAATGACAGCGCAGGAATTATAAGGCGTCCTATACTAACAGTGAAGAGAGAGGGATGCACTGCATAATAACGGAAAAGGACACTGCAGCAAGGCGGATTGCAGCGATTTTATCGGGAGGGAATGCGAGAGCGAGGAAGATATACGACATAAATGTGTATGAATTCGGGGATACCGTTGTAATAGGGCTCAAGGGGCACATATTTCAGTTTGATTTTCCGAAGGAATATCGTAATTGGAGCAGGATAGACCCTTACGAGCTGATTAATGCTGATTTAGTTGCGGTTCCGCTGAGGAAAAATGTTGTGAAGGCGCTTGAGCATATCGCAAAACGGGCGAGCATTGTGACAATAGCCACTGATTATGACAGGGAGGGCGAGCTGATAGGCGTTGAGGCGTTGGGCATTGTGAGGAGGGTCAACCCATCTGTCGCTGTGGACAGAATGAGGTTCAGCGCAATAACGGAGAGAGACATAAAGGAGAGCTTCGCACATCGCACTGCGATCGACAAAAACCTCGCCGCATCTGCTGAGGCGCGTGAGGTCATTGATCTGATATGGGGGGCATCGCTGTCGAGGTTCGTATCACTCGCTGCGAAGAGGCTTGGCTCGGACTTTTTCTCAGTTGGAAGGGTTCAATCGCCCGCGCTTGCACTGCTCGTTGACAGGGAGCGCGAGATCTCTGAATTCGTTCCGAAAAAATACTGGGAGATCCATGCCAGATTGATAACAGAAAAAGGCGATGTGCTGAGTGCGAAGATACCCGTGAAGTTCTGGGAGCGTGACAAAGCGGAGTGTTCTTTCTCAAAGATAAAAAACGCAGCACTGGCTGAGGTTTCTGAAATTCGTGAAAAAGAGCGAAGGGTGAAGCCTCCGACGCCCTTTGACACAACTTCATTCATAAGAGCTGCGGGATACATGGGATTCTCGCCCAAGAAAGCGATGAACATCGCTGAAAGCCTTTATCTGCGTGGACTCATCTCATATCACCGCACGGACAACACCACATATCCCCCGACAATAGACCTGCGGGAGAAGGTGAAAATGCTCACACGCATTGATGCTCTCAGAAAGCATGCGCTGAGGATACTCAGCAGAAAGCAGTTGAAGCCGACAGCTGGAAAGAAGAAGACCACCGATCATCCGCCCATTCATCCGGTATCTGTGCCAGACGAAAACGAGATGGGTGCTGCCATCACGACAGATGCCACCACGACAGGATCCAGTGCCACCACGACAAAAGCTGCAAATGATGCGAAGGATGCGAAGGATGGATTGAGCAGGGATGAATGGCGCATATATGAGCTTGTTGCGAGGAGATTTCTTTCAACACTCTCTGAAGATGCTGTGTGGAAAGACACAGTTGTGAGGATTTCAGCGGGCGGTGAGACGCTTGAGGCGAGAGGGAAGGAGCTCAAGGAGGAAGGTTTTCTCGCCGTTTACCCGTATGCAAGGAAGAAAGAGGAACATCTTCCACAATTGAGCAGGGGTGAGCATCTGAAAATAGAGAAAGTGGAGATCGTTGAAAAGGAGACAGAACCTCCAAAAAGGATTTCACAGGCTTCTCTCATAAAGGAGATGGAAAAGCTCGGCATAGGCACGAAGAGCACACGCCATGAGATCGTCTCAAAACTGTATGAGCGAAAATATCTGAGCGGTGACCCAGCGAAACCCACCGAGAAGGCGCTATCTCTCATTGACCTCCTGCGAAAATATGCGGAGGTCATCACGAAACCGGACATGACGAGGCAGCTTGAGGAGGAGATGGAGAAAATTGCACAGGGTGTGCGGAGTAAGGATGATGTCATAAACGCATCAAGAGAGATGCTCAAGCGCGTGTTTGAACAGATGAAAAAGAACCGCGATGAAATCGGTGAGGCGCTCAGAGAAGGCGCGATGAAAGATGAGTGTGTCGGTGCATGCCCTGAGTGCGGCGCATCCTTATACATAAGACATTCAAGAAGGGGAAAGCGGTTCCTCAGCTGCGAGAGATATCCAGAATGCATTTTCTCGCTCCCCCTGCCAGCACATGGCAGGATAATCGTAACGGATGAAAAGTGTGAGGAACATCCCACATTCTTCAAACTTGAGATAAAAAGCGGAAGAAAAAAAAGAAACTGGAAATTTGGATGCCCTTACTGCAACTTCCTGCGATGGAAAGATGAAAAACATTAATGTGCGATTTAAGATGCCGCCGATTCCCGCCTTTTGGTGGAGCAGGGGATTTGTATATGGTGACTTATGAAGGCGAAGCAGGAGCACTATAACAGCCCATCCGAAATGGGCGTCCTCATGTGAGGCAAAGGACAGCAAAGTTCCCGTTTGAGACCTGAGCTGAAGGGAAATTGTGGAAAGGTCATCTCTGAATTTATTGTGGAACATGTGGAGATGTCACAGACAATTTATAGAGAGGCAGAATGTGAAACGATTGCAATAACTCATAAGTTCAGGCTGTATCCTTCGGAGGAGCAAAAAGAGAAGTTGCTGTTCATACTGGAGCAATGCAGGTGGCTCTATAGCTGCTTTCAATCATAAATGAGTGTGAGAACTTTCAAAACGCAAGGTGCAATCTATGCTTCCAAAGCTGAAAGATGAGCGAGAAAAACTGAAAGAAGTGAACGCAAAGA
>JAOQIN010000039.1 GCA_026134085.1 Candidatus Methanoxibalbensis ujae | reverse complement strand
CGACCCTTTCTCCAACTCTCCTGAGGACATACCAAATATCTTTCTTCCCTTCCTCTCCCGGGATTTAACACAACATCCATTACAAACTCTATCTCAAACTTCCGCTCTTTTAACATTCCGCATACCTCGTAAATTTGACTTCTGACATTCACCACACTCCCGTCCCCTGTAACCCACACTTATAACTTATAACTATCTCTTTCCTCACTCTCTCTAATGCTTTAATACATCGTCGTTGCGAATGTCGTCAATCATCTAAAACCACAACCAAGCCCGCCCGCCAGTAACGAGCACCTTCATTTTTTCCACTATTTGAGATATGCAAAGGCAATTTTCGGGATTGAGGGTTTTACCTTTTTAAGCAGAGGTAAATAGACTGATAGAAGAAAGATGTCAAGTCCTTTTATCTTATCAATTCTTTAAATTCATTCTACTCTAATCCTCTTTTTAATGAACCTCTTATACCCCTCAAACTCCTTTCCTGTCACGAGATGAATCTGGAAAGGATGGAACTCCCCCAAAACCTTATTTATCTTCATCAGAATTTCATCCCTTCTCCCAATTGAATCAAGAACAACGAGCAGGTCTATGTCCGATGCCATCGTATGCTTACCTTCGACAACAGAGCCGAAAACAATCACTTCTCCTTTGACAGCTTCCTTCACAAGCTTCGCATAATGCATGTAGTTTTCGAAGTACTCTTTCCTCTCCTTCGCCATTTTTATCAGCTCATCAAAATACTTCTCAATCATATTCAAGCAACCTTCTAACCCTGTATGCAAATTCAATCAGTTCTTTAACTTCCTCCTCATAAAATTCCCTCGTGTTCTCGGAAATTCTCCAAGCAACTCAAGAAGCTTTGTCTTTATGTATAGCTGAACGGCTTGCTCAATGTTAAATGCCGCCAAGTCGTATCTTCCCCTCTCAAAGTTGTATATTGCCGTATCAAGAAATGCATCCGCCTTCTCCTTAAATTTTCCTACTTCTTCCCCTCTCATTCTCACCATTCCACTCTTTGTTTATCAATATGCCCTCCCCCCTCCTTTTTATATCCTCTATAATGACAACCTTTTCCTCCCCCTCAATCCCGTAAATGATACGATAATCTCAACTCTTAATAATATTTACCTTCCAACTGCCCTCTAAGTCTCATAATGTTCCTCCCGTAGAAGGGATTTCATTGTTTATTTTAGCAGCAGTCTTATCGACTAATTCCTTATATATCTTTGCTGCTCTCTTGTGAATAAGTATCCTGAACATCCCTTCTCACTTTCTCCTAAGGCATGAACTCTTCCATTCTCCTCGCTTCCCATGCCTCATCCGCAGCTTTTATATTCTCCATCGTCTCTTTGTCCTTGAGAACTTCAAGCGTCGCCTCCCATTCCTCCTTCTTCTCAAGAGATTCAATAAAGTCAAGCGCTACTCTCAATCTTTCAAGCGTCTTTATCTTCTCCATCACTCTCCTCTGGTATTCCACAACATCATCCATTTTTAACACGCTTTTTCAGCATATCCTTTATTCCCTTATTTCTTTCTTTATTGTTTTCTTATCCCTTCTTATTCTTTCCATGCCTAATTTTAATCAACGCATTTCGCCGATTTTATAAACTTCAATATTTCAGGAATTATGTTTTTACGAGCCTGCCATATTTCTATGCCTATAATCTCACCTTTCTCGTTATACTCGACAAAAATGTCTTCTCCAAGCTCATCCATGTCTTTAACTTCTTCTTCTCTTATTGCGATGTGTATAATATCAGCATCAGCGTCATATCTCACCTTCATATCTTTATCCACCTTCCACTTCTAATTCTCTTTTCCACTATATTAAACTTTGAGGTCACGATCACAGTAACAACTCTCTTCACGGCTTTCGGAGCATATACAACCAACAAATAACGGTCTTCTTTCTTACGAGTGGCTATAAGATAACCAGTAGATGTATCAAGCAGAACATCCTCGGGATTCCTCACCGCCTCTATTACTTCATCTTTTGAAACTCCTCTCCTCCTCATTCTTTCTTCGGCATGTTCCGAGAATTCTATCCTCTTTTTTATTTTTCTCTCCCCTCACAAACTTTAACTGCTGACATATTCCTCATCGCAACGATAAAAGTGCCCGATATTCTCAAACAAGTTAAAATTATTTTCTCATTACCACTTAAAGAAACCAAGAAAACTGTGGTTTTAGCTTATGAATAATAAGCAAGGCAAACCTGTTTGCTCCTTCAGGATCTGCATATCCATATTCAATGACTTCCATACCTAAAGTCTCAACCTCTTGAAAAGTGGGAGATCCCATGCAAATATAATGCAAATATATGTCCAGAGGTAAAAAGTGTTTTTTACTACCGAATAAAACTTCTCTATATGTTAAGCTATGGATATTCGGTGTTGTCAACACAGCAATTCCACCTTTCTTTAATCTTTCAATCTCTTTCAAAAATTACGTTAGATTTGTTAAATGTTTAATTATCTCTCCAGCAAACACAGAATTAAAGCTTTCATCTTTAAATGGTAGAAAATGAGCATCTCCTCTCACAAAGTTATCCCTGTAATTTGTAACTTCTATATCCAAACCGTAAACTTCTCCACTGATTTTCCTTGCCCTCTCCATGACAAGTTTGTGGAAATCCTCTTTGTTGCAGCCGATATCCAGAATTCTCCCCTTCAAAAATTTCAGCAAGTCCTTTCTCTCCGAGTAATACCTCGCCATCATCTTTACACTTCTTAATAAACCTTTTATACCAATCAAACTCCTTTTTCGTTACGAGACGAATTTGGAAAGGATGAAATTCTCCCAAAATCTCATCAAAATTTTCTCCACGCTCTCAATTGAATCAAATATTACATTTCCCTCAACAACAGAACCGAAGACAATGACTTCTCCTCCCACCGCATCTTTAACGAGCATAATGCATGTAGTTATGTGCTACCGCACTTTATACCATCAATGTCTGCAATTCTCCTTGCATAATCTTCGTCAGAATCTCTTTCTTCCCACCAATATTCCTGAGCAAGTGCAGTTTTTCAACCTTTGCGAGATTAATGAGGTTGCATCAAAAACGAGCATTTAAATCACTGATAATTTCATCCTTTACCCCTATTATCTTTTTCTCTTTAACCATCTCAGCGAAATCACAACATTCCCGACTTCTCAACCGCCTTCATATATGAAATCCTCCCCTCTGCCAATAGTTTTAATGCCTTTTCTTTCTTCAATTCAGAAATTGCCATGTTTAGCAACTTCCTCAAGACTGCACTTTCTTCAAGCCCTTCCTCCCTCATAAACTCTTCTATCTCCTTCTTAAGCGCTTCCGGTATCCCTAATTACAGGCATATCGTTATTTTGATTTTTTCCTTATTTAAATTTTCTTTCTCCTTTCCAGCACCAAAATTTCATGCTTCTCCGCCAATGCATCCACCAGATGCGAGCCTATGAAGCCCGCTCCGCCCGTCACAGATATTTTCATTTCTTCTTCATGCCCTTCAATCTCCTGACAAAATCTTCCACTTTTTTATGCCATTTCTCAAATGCTTCTTCGTAATTCTCCGGATAATTACCATTGTAGAAATAATCAATGTGCAAAACATTAATAAAACTCTCGAACTCTTCCTTATAAGGTGATGGCAATCTCCTTTTCAATCTACCCCATCTTGAATTTTCTACTGCTAAGTAAGTCATCGCTGCCACCCTCGCCGCATGAAATAGACCGTTAAAAGCAACTCTTATACTCCATTCCCTATCCTCTTTGCCTTCAAGCTCCCCGACACTATCCATATCCCTTTTAGCTTTTCTTAGCACCGCATATGCATCCTCAAAGCTCGGATCGAAATTCTTCGTCATCTTGGATAAATACTTCCCATCTCCATATAACACTTCAAATGCACCTAAGATTTGGCATGCAAAATCACCTCTCAACTCTTCATCCTCTCCCTTCACTACAACATCCGCATCGAAAGGAAAATTCAAATCCTCTAAAGAATCTAAATAGCCCCCATATTCCTTCTTATCCTTCGTTATCACCAATAAGTCCAAATCCCTCGCATGCTCAGGCGCATAAACTGATGAACCAAATTGGATTATCTCCACTATATCCTTATCATATCCTACCAATCGCCTGCATATCCTTTCCTTCATTTCCTCGCTCAGCTTCATCTCAGCTTCATCTTAACCTCCTATCAAAATAAACTGTAACGACGATATAAGGTCTCTCTTCTCACAACTACACGACCCTTTCTCCAACTCTCCTGAGGACATACCAAATATCTTTCTTCCCTTCCTCTCCCGGGATTTAACACAACATCTATTACAAACTCTATCTCAAACTTCCGCTCTTTTAACATTCCGCATGCCTCGTAAATTTGACTTCTGACATTCACCACACTCCCGTCCCCTGTAACTCACACTTATAACTATCTCTTTCCTCACTCTCTCTAATGCTTTAATACATCGTCGTTGCGAATGTCGTCAAATATGTCTGTTTTCTTCAATTAGGCTTCGCTTTGTAAACTTGTGGTTCTGAGTTATCCAAAACCACAACTAAGCAGCCTCCCCGTCATTAATATTTTCATTTCTTCTCACCAATTAATCTCTTTATTTACTTTTTTATGCCCTCATTATGTTTTTTGGGTAATTGCGTGTCTGTTTCTGCGAGTAAGTGATAGAATTCCGCTCTCGAAATACCGAGCATACGCGATGCTCTGCTCGCCGATAGCTTCCCTTCAGCATACATACTTAAACGCTCAGGTTTCTCCTTTATTTTTCTGGTATTTGCAAAGATTTCATTCCCACCTCCTCAAAATCTCCTTCACCTTATTTACTATTTCTTCACTCACACGATAGCCAGACTCTACCAGACTATCCACATCCCGCATAGCCTTCTGGAGCGTTAAAATTCCCTGACAGACACCAACAATATGCCTGAGCCCTCTCTCACATCAAATCCTCTTTCTTCCGCTCCCTCTCTAACCTCTTCCTCATCTGCCAATACAACTTCCGCATTCATCTCCTTCGCTAATTGAATCACCTCCGCATTACTTATTTATATTTACACAAAATATTTCTGACTTCTTCCCTATCTATAACTCCTTTCACTGCTATAAAACCGCTTCTTATAGCCTCTGCTGTTTCTAAGGAGCCGGGGAGACCCCATCCTTCCACCACAACTTCTTCATAAACCTCCTCAGGAATTACAATTTCCTGAAACAAGTCCATCAACAAATAGAATCTTCCAATTGCTGAGAGGTGAATCAGGATTGACGCATCACTTACTGCTCTCAATTTCTTCATCCTTTATCATTTTCCCTTTTTGCTATTACCTAATGCATTTTAATTTTATATACCTTCTCAAACAAATCAGATTTTCAAGTAATCTTTTTTTATGAACCTCAAATAAAAATTCCATCTCTCTTTTGTCAGCAGATGAAACTCAAACGGTGTGTTAAAGAACCTTTCAAACAGCACATCATAGACTTTTAACTTCATTTCCCTGACCTTGAAATCATCTGAAATTACTGCTAAATCTATATCACTGAGTCCCGGAGAATAATCTCCCCTCACGACAGATCCGAAAACGTAAACCTCGAAATCCGAAAGGAATTCTCTCAAAAGGCTCTTAATATTCATAGCATATTTTTTAAAATTTATGAAATATTCCTCCATAATATTTTCTTCAACTCCTCCAGAGCTTCGAAAGCCTCCTCAACTTCTTCCTTAAAGAATTCTTCAAAGTAGTATCTTGAAGTTATGTATGATCTTTCAAGGTTTCTTAAGACGACTTTATACTTGTTTAGAAATTCCTCAACTCCTTCAATATCCATCACTTCACTTAAAAGTCTTCTCAGACTGTGTGTCCTCTCAAAATACCCCTTCATGTCCAACAGCTTTGCATTTATCATCAACTGACAAGCTTGCTCTATGTGGAACATCGCTAAATCATAATCTCCGTTCTCGAAATTGAATTGCGCATTCTTCTTGAACTTCTCCGCCCTCTCAAGATACATTTTAATTTCTTCTTTCATGTTTTTCCATTTTTGTTAAATCAATAAAAGTTCCATAGGCTTAAGTTTTCCCGTAACAACATCTACCTCTAATCCCAACGCTTCCAAGGCTGTTACGCCAAGCAAGCATTTATCTTCTTTCTCTCCAAATATAACCGGAGCATGCCCTCTCCTCTCTTCAACCTCAAATATCGCTCCTCCAAATTCTCGCTCTATCCTTTCGCCGTTCGCAAGCGTAAAAACCCTGCGCTCAAGCGGTCTTATCCCTATCTTTTCCAAGATATGCCCTGGAACCAAGCTATACATAGCTCCCGTATCCACTACCATCTCTAATTCTTCCTTTCTATCTGGTTTTTCAGAATTCCTTATTGTCACTTTCACCTTCACAAATCCCACCCGCTTCACCTCTTCGCTTCAACGCTTCAATATTCTTATAAATTCTTTGCACCCGCATAACCTATATTTTCCTATTCTCTTCTCCTCTTTCCTGCATTAAGGACGGTGATCCCTATGATCTCTCCTTTCGCATATCTTTATAATGTCATCATCCGTGAGTTCGGAATCATCTGTATGGCTTGGCTTCCTGAAATTGATGTATAATCAGTTATCATAAGATGTCCAAATTCCTGGATACGGCACTTCCAATAATTCAGGCACAATAGCCAATACCTTTTTTACGCCTCCGCCATATCTTTCGCCTCCTCTCAAGCTCCTCCGCCTCGTTAAGAAGGCGGTAATTACAAATCCATCTTCTTTACTTAATTCTCTATACACTACTACAATATATTTACCCTTCTCCATCTCCCTCACTGCTATGCATTCACCCATCTTACCCTCATAATCTGGTTCTTCCACCGTTTCAAGAACTTCAAAATAATAGCCCGCCATCTCTGAATGCTCTGTAATATGAACCCTTCTTTCCTTTCCTCTGTCAATCTGATCGGCACACCATTTTTTAACTATATCCATCTCTTAATCCTATTATCATAATGTGCAGGTATGGCATATAATCTGCCAATTCCACGAGTTCTCTCACCCCTTAAACTTAGGCTTAAAGCTCTTTGATTCTATCCTACGTGGAATCAATGTCTTATATCCCCAGCTCTTTTTGCCATGGACTTGAGACTCCAAGCTATCAAGAACAACAACTTCATGCTTCTCCGCCGACGCATTTACCAACTATAAAACCCGCTCCGCCCGTCACAGATATTTTCACTTTTCCTCTTCTCTCACCGCTACCGCACAACCTTCTAATTCTCCTGAAAGCATACCAAATGCCCCCTTTGAATTTCAAGAAAGTCCTCATAGTATAGCTCAGTATCCTATCAGCTCTATTTTCCCGCTCTTTCCCTTTCAACATTTGGAATCCTTGTCTTCACATTTCAGCTCGATCCCATTTCTTTGCCTCTTGCCTTCTCTTTATTCACTCCTCAGCTTATTCCAGCAAATTATTGCTTTTGTTGCACTTCTTCCGCCTCATCCAACAATTTCTTACAGTTGTTAAGAACAAATGTGCAATTATCAAGAGCTGTTTTGGCATCCTCTATGGAGTTCATCTGGAAAGCCAACTCCTCGTCTCCATACATGCTCGGCTCTCTTTCTCTCCTCAGCATTCTTGAGATAGATGCCATCCCATCTCTCTTCTGAACCATTCAGGGAAAGAATTCTCTCCTCAATATCCCACATCATTTAGGTGGCTCAATCCCATCTGAGTGAAGCTTTGAGTGCGAGCTCAACCGCTTCCTGACTCTGCCTTATCACATAAGCGTAATTATCGCTCAAAGCCTCTTTCGCATGTTTCAACCTCTCTTCAGCCTGCCTTAAATATGATTTTTGCCATTTTAATATTATCCAATCCTTATCACCGCCCCAAAATGATAGTCTGGCTTTCCAATACCATCTTTTGCTGAAATGTTCTTTATTTTTGATATTTTTTATTTATTTTTTATTTATTTACATTCACTTCCGATTTTTCTAAGATAATTTTTTCTATTTTAGAAATCTTATTTAAAAATAAAGTAATGACAAAACCCACCAGAAATATTATTATTGATGCCAAGACAAAGATTGGGCAGAAGCCGAATTCATTCAATAGACATCCATTCACAAATGTGCCTATACCTCCCCCCATGAACATGTTAAAAGAAGCAAGCGACATAACGGTTCCCTTTTGTTGAGGCATAAGTTGCTGAGCTGTTTCTATTACAGTTGACTGAAGCAAAATGAATGCGAAACCAAACCCAACCAATGAAATAGCAATCAAGACTGGAGAGTTCCAGAAGCACATCGTCATCCAAGAAACTCCTCCAAGAGCACCAGCAAATAGTAGGGATCTATTGCCGAATTGTTGTCTAATAGTCCCAGCCCTTTTGCCACCAATTGATGTTGCCAATCCGAAAAGAGATAGAAGCAGCCCAACGGCCAGTATGTTATATCCCAATCTGGTCCTGATAAAATCTCCCGAATACATGAAGCTTCCAAAAACGGCAAATCCTGAGAAAAAGAGAATGCTCACAGTCTTGATCAAATCTTTATTAGCAAAAGCTTTTTTATATACCTCTTTATAATTTAATCTGGTGATAACACCCCGGTCTTTTTTTAAACATTTTAACATAATAAGCGCAACTACAAATTCAGCAATTCCATAAGTCAGATATAATAACCGCCATGAGCCCAAAAATGCCAGTATTCCACCAACTGCTGGAGCAACAGCCCCTCCTAAAAACATCATACCTATTACCGCTCCAAGTGCATTTTGTCTGCTTGAATTATCAAATCTATCACCGACAAGAGAGACAGCAACAGGTAAAACGGCCGCAGCAAATGCACCATTTATCGCTCGCAGCATACACAGCGATAGCAGATTAAAGGCTGTTGCGCTTAAAACACTGAAGGTGGCTGTGCCAAAAGTGGCCAGATTAAGCACTTTGGCTTTGCCGTATCTGTCGGCCAGGGGGCCAAATAACAGAGTAAACAAACCAAAAGGTATCATATACGTCGATACTGATAAGGCAGCGGAAGAAATGGTAAGATGAAAATCTTCAGCTATGTCTATAAGTAGTGGTGCGGCAGCATAATTGTCTCCTTGAACCAAAAAAGCAATGCTGCCCAATATCAGAAGCAATTGTGTGGAACGATGAGAGTTCATTCCGGATGCTTCTCGCCACCCATCAAATCCAGCGGCCTCTCAATCCCACTCAGATTTCTGACACATGTAAATCTCTGTTGTTTTTGAGCTATGTTTTTGAGCTATGCAGCTCATGATTAAATCAACCGCACTTTAAATGAGTTGCGAATGAGCGCCTTATGCAGTATTCCCAATACAGGCTTTATTTCCTGCCTGCTCAATGCCTGGTTCCGGAGATGGCTTATCCCTTTTCTGTCCTACAGCCATTTTTCCGGCCTGTACTTCTCAACGCTAATTTAATGCTGCTTCAGATTGTATGGCGATTCTCCTCCCTTTCCCTTTACTCTGATCATCCCTCTTTCAAACTCCCTCTTTCAAACCACTCTCTTTATATCCTCCACCCCTATTACAGCTTCTTCAACTCTCAAACAGGATATGAAAATCAAAATCTGCCTGTTTGCATTTTCCCACCTCACACAAGCAAAATCCTCATAAGAGCTCGCGCTTGAATGGGTCAGATACCAAACCGGGCAAGGGCACCAAGTAAAGCCCCATCCCTTCTTCCCCCGGCTGGTGTGTGCCTCCGCGGTAAAATTATATAGCATTCAGAGACCTTTCGCTTTACCTCGCTGCCATCCGCAGGGACGAATGTATGTTCCCTCTTCGGTTTCAGCTCTATTGCCTTCTTTTGGAAGCAATGTGTAAGTTGCTCCGCTGTCTATGAGAAAACGCACTTCTTTCTCCTTTCCTGTGGCACCTCTAACTCTTCCTTCCATATATGTGATGCCCATTTTCCCCTCTCTCCTGTGGTTCAGTAATTTTCCGAAATTTTCCACAATTTCTGGAAAAGACATGGCATTCATCATCCAGCACTCCGATGGCTTCACATCATTTCAGCAACCTTCAGTCTCCGCAAAATAAACTCTTTCCATCATCTCCACAACTTCATCCCAGGTATGAACTTTCGCGGGCTTCTTCGGCTTTATCAACGCTTTTTTCACAGAATCCGCAAGATTTTTCGCATTGTAACCTTTGAATATGTATCCATAACCCTTCGCTCTGCTCCTCAACGCTCTACTCTCAGAGACAACGACAGTTTTTCGACGAGCCCACGCCTCAGAGAGAACTATTGAAAACGCCTCAGTAAATTCGCCGATACTCGGAATCACAACAACATCAGCAGCATCATAGGCAGCAATCTTCTCCTCCTCGCTCACAAATCCGAGAAAAAGAACCGCATCTTCAACTTTCCTCTCAGATGCAAGCCTCTTCAATTCATCAGCATAACCCGCATCGGGCCCTATAAAAACGGCAAAAGCATCCGGATACTCCTTTAAAATCTCAGGCATCGCCTCCACTAATAGCTGGGGCCCCTTCAATGGATGAATCCTGTTTACAAACAGAATTATTTTCTTCTCAACAAGCCCATACTTCCTTCTAAAATCTACCGCAGGCTTCAAATTGAAATAATATCTCGGTATTCCGTCAGGAATGACTACAACATTGTTCTTTATTTTCCTCATCAACAGAGAATCTACCTCATTCTTCACATGAACCAAGTCGGAGATTGCAATAGAAACGAGAGATATAAATTCTATAAACGCCATAAGAGGTCTTAAAACCCATTTCGGATGCTTTAAAAGTGCGAGAGGGGTGAATACCGTCGCAACAACTGGCTTTTTTGAAATTTTTGCAGCGATTGCAAATATGAATGTGAATATATCATCAGTTGAAATCACATGAACAATGTCAAAATGTGAGAGTTTCGGAAATTTCAGGGGAATTTCAACTCTGAATGCAACGAATGCAGACTTTATTCTCTCAACTTCAAATTTCTCATTTTTCTGCACATTTTGCTTTATTCGCTCACCGCTCGGCGTCCTGTCAGTTGTGAAAACTTTTACAAAATGACCTCGCTCCGCCAAACCTCTTGCGAGCTCATAAACTGTCTGCTCCCTCCCGCCACGCACACCAAAGTAGGGTGCGACTATTGCAATTTTCATAACCTCGCCTTCAATGCAATGAAAGATGCGAGATTCGGAGTTTCAGGATACCCCCTCCAGAATAAATAGGACTCCAAAATTCTCATTCGGCGGGTAACCCCCAACCTCCTCCACAGAAAATCCGCACATCTCCACTTCTTAGTGCAAGCGGTGTGAAAATCCTCTGACCTGATGGCATGATGCCTCCACATTTTGCTCTCCGCTCCCTTAATGGATTCCCAATAACAAACTTCGTGCTCACCTCAGTCCAAAACGGTTGCCAGCCGAACAGAAGAGATAAGCGGTTATACCAAGATGCGAGGTTGGATGTTGTGATAACTGCTATTCCTCCCGGCTTTAACACCCTCTTCACCTCAAAAAGTAAGCGGTCTATATCAAAAAGATGTTCAATAACATCTAAAAGCAATACTAAATCAAAAGTTTCATCCTTAAATGGTATTCCAACCTCAATATCACTTAAAATGCGTGAAAAACCGTGAGAACTCAGACATTCTCAGAGATGTCTATACCTGCAGGTTCCGCATTCAGCAACTCTGATATACTTTATAACTCACGACCACAACCCACTTCAAGAACTACCCTGCACGATTCATTCCTCAGCATTCTCAGTAATGTTTTGAGCTTTTTGTTATCTCCCCTCACATACCTCCTCCCTCTCTTCCCCCTCTCAAATTCCCCCCTCCTCTCGTAAAACTCCTTAACTTTTCTACTCATATTCTTCAAACCTCCGAAATCTGCTCATTGTGTATCTCACAACCAATCCCAGCGATTTTACGATGAAACCCCGCTCAAACAGCTCTTTATCGCTCACAACCCTTTGCTTTTGTATCTCTTTTCTCTTCCTTATGAGATTTCTCGTGTTTTTAAGAAGCCATAACAATGCTTTGACATCACCTATAGCGAGGGGAGGATTCCTGAACGCTAAGAAAAAAATGGAAGCGAATTCAAAAAGGAGTCTTAATGGCAAATATAAAATCAAGTTTCTGAATTCATAGCACTTTATCATTGAAGCAATTGTGTTTTTCTGTCTGTGAAAGAGCAGTTTACCATTTTTAAATGTGCCGCTTCCCTTGTGAAGAACGACGGAGCGAGGCGAGAAATAGACCTCATAGCCCAAAAGACGAGCGCGCCAGCACAGATCCGTCTCTTCAAAGTAGAAAAAGTAGTCCTCGTCAAAGCCGTTAAGGCGTTCAAAGAGTTCCCTGCGGACGAAAAGCGCCGCCCCTTTACCTGCGAAAATCGGCGTCGGCTCTTTTGGCTCCTCCATGAAGAAGGAATTCTCTACGGGAAGCCCGAGAACGCTTATGCAGTGCCCCGTGCTGTCCGCAACGCTTGGATCAGCGAGAAGCCTCAAATTCGCCTGCACAATCCCAATTTCAGGGTTCTCAAACAACTTCGCGGGCTCTTCCAACCAGCGAGCATCTACCACCGTGTCGTTGTTCAGAAAAACTATGATTTCTCCTTCACAAAATTTCGCTCCCTTATTATTACCACCAACAAATCCAAGATTTTTAGGATTTCTGTGGAATACAAAGGTATATTTAGATTTAGCATACTCGTAGCTTCCATCTGTTGACGCATTATCTACGAAAATTACTTCGAATTTACCGTATTTAGTGCTCATAATGGATTCTAAACATCTGTTAAATAGATCTCCAAGTTTCTTTTTACCGTTCCAGTTCACTATAATTATTGAAAACTTCGGTCTCATTTGACCAGCCTTCTCTCCTCCAGCTCCCTCCTTGCGATCTCAAACCTGTCCTCCGCCTCTGTTCTATCCGCCCACTCCACAAGCTCTTTCATCCCTTCCTCAAATGAGATTTTCGGCTCGAATCCCAACTTCTTTCTTATTTTAGATATGTCTGCAAAGCAATGCCTTATGTCCCCTGCTCTATACTTATTTGTAATTTCTGGTTTTAAATCTCTCCTGTAAAGATTAATGAGCGTTTCAGCGACAGTAATAATGTCCGTTGCTTTTCCTGTTCCCACATTAAACGCCTCGTAATTCCCCGAGTTTCTCTCCATCGCAAGAATATTCGCATGAACAATATCATGAACGCTCACAAAATCCCTTGTTTGCAATCCATCTTCAAATATTAACGGCGGCTTTCCATTCTTTATCCTCGCTGAGAAAATCGCACAGACGCCCGTATAGGGGTTGTTCAACGATTGTCTCGGTCCATAAACATTGAAATATCTTAACGCTACCGTTGGAATTCCGTATGCTCTTCCTACCGTCAAACACATCTCCTCCTGGTCCCGCTTTGTTATCGCATATATTGAGGTAGGATGCAATGGCTTTTCTTCACTTGTAGGTATTGGCTTCACAACTTCGCCACAATAAGGGCATCCGAGCTCCCATTTCCTCCTCTTTAACTGCTCCTCTCCCCTCAATTTTGGATAAACAACACCACAGCTATCACATTCATAAGCTCCTTCGCCATATATGCTCATTGATGATGCGACAATCAACTTCTTCACTTCATTCTCCTCGTTCACCAAAATGTCAAGGAGCTTTGCTGTTGCCATAGTATTCACCTCAACATATTTCTCAATCTGATACATGCTCTGTCCCACGCCTACTGCTGCAGCTTCGTGAAAAATCACTTCCACTCCTTCCAACGCTCTCCTCAACACATCTCCGTCACGGATGTCTCCGAAGATATAAGAGACCTTCTCGTTCAAATATTTTGGCTTACCCCTGTGAACCTGGGACTCTAAATTGTCAAGAACAACGACCTCGTGCTTCTCCGCCAATGCATCCACTAAATGCGAGCCTATGAAGCCCGCTCCTCCAGTCACGAGGATTTTCATCTTTGTTCACTCTCTGTTAGAGATGCGGTAATCCCATATAACTATATCTGAATGCAACTTACCCTCCACTCTATCCAAGTGAATATTTTGAAAGACAAAGATTATTTTTCAAAGTTGGCATTCATTCACCATATTCCTTACTTCCTCCTATTCTCCCTTCCACTGACCCTCTTTCTTCGCTTCAGTTCTTCTTTTCTCTTCATTTTTTAAGCTCTGTGAGCAGTTCGCACCACTTCCTCGCGACAGACCCCCACCTCAAATCCTCAGGCGGCTCGTGTTCTCCTCTTCTATGCTCAAAGACCTCAATCAACGCATCTCTCAGCGAAGAAACGCTTCTCGGCTGCACGAATATTGTGCCTTCGTATTTCCGAAGGCTCTCACGCAGACCGCCAACATCTGATGCGATTATAGGCATGCCGAATGACATTCCTATGTGTGCCACACCGCTCTGAGATGCCCTTGTATATGGAATCACAAGCACATCAGACGCTGAGAAGAAAATGGAAATCTCATAATCACTCACATATCTGTCCACCATCTGAATTTTGTTCCTGAACATTGACTTTGAAACAAGCTGCTTCGTCTCTTTGTCCTCCCATGTCTCTCCCACGATGAGAAGCCTTGAATCTTTTACAATATCCGCAGGCAGTCCCTCAAATGCCCTGATCAGATATTTGACTCCTTTATATGGTCTCAGCAAGCCGAAAAAAAGTATTACATATTTTTCATTGATTTTAAGAGCAGATCTTGCCATCTGTTTGTTCATTTTGGGGTAGTGATCATAGATGCCATGCGGAATGATACATATTTTGGATCTGTCAATTCCGTAAATCTCACTGATGATGCCCTTATCGGCGGATGAATGAACCACATAGTGCGTAGCCAAACGCCTCACAAGATTTCCCATGATCCGGGAATAGACCTTTATGGGGAGAATTGAGTTTTCAAGCGGGTCCACAACTTCATGAAATTCTATTATCACCGGCTTCCTCCTGAAATTCAGCATTTCAACAGCAAAATACATGTGAGCAACGCTTGATGTCCACCACTGAACGATAATTGCATCTGCATCCCGCATCAACCCGAACGCATTCAACCATGTCAGTGGATCATACCAGTCCAATATCTCATGAACCTCCACATTGCTGTCAAATTTCTGCCTTGTAAGATCCTTTCCCACCCTCTCTCGTCCGGGAAACAATAGCTTTGGTAACATTCTCCTGAAAAGGATTGCTTTAACTTCAAAAAACTCGGAGAGAGCATTTGAAAGTCTTATTGTGTAGTAGCTGACTCCTGAAAGAAACTTCTTTGATGGTCCTATTATCACCACTTTCATCTATTCCGCTCTCATTCCTCTCCCAACTTGCGAAACACTCAGTCATTCATTCCTTTCAACGCACAAACGCACAAGCCCTGAGCTTTTCTCCCGTCTCCGCTTCATCCCAACGCAAGCTCACGCGACCTGCCGTATGCTGTTGGATCCTCCTCATCTCACGACGACTCTGGATAAACCCAACCAGAATATGAAATCGGGGTCCCCGAGCCATTCTATGATTTGAGGACATTTATTCCACAGCCTTATAGCATTTTCAAATCCACGCCTGAATATCCTGAGGGAAGGAGTCTCATATATTTTTTTTATGAGTAAAATGAGCTTATCAACGACTTCCGCACTGATTATGCACCCGCGAATCCTCGCATAAATCACAGATACGCTGAAGAACACGCGCTCAATCTTCCTCAATCGCTTCCAGTTCCCGTTCCTGCGTCCTTTCATCCTTGCTTCCTTCAGGTCTTCATAAGTCAGCCGCATTTCAGATAGGAAAAGTATGACGCCATAAATATCTTTCTGTCTGCATTCGCTTTCTTGAGGGTTTATGTCTGTGTGAAGCAGTGTTTCTTCGCTCTGCCACAGTTTCACTTTCAGATGCCGTCCGCATTCATGCCCATAGCAGGAGCTGCTGACATCGCCCATCATAAGAAACAACGAACAGTGAACTACCCCTCGTGCTTTGTGATGAGGTGGCGAAAGGTTCACGCAGTTTGATTATCAGTGCTCCGATCAGCGGACTCTGCCTCTCTCTTCAATCATACTGCGCTGTTTCTGTTCATCTGCCTGATTTCTTTCATCCTACCGATTACTAACCAATGCAAACAGAGCTTCGAACAGTCTCATGAATTTGTTTCATTTTACGCTTGCAGCTTTATTACATGACGCTTACATCCATTCCATGCTTACTGCATTCG
>JAOQIN010000038.1 GCA_026134085.1 Candidatus Methanoxibalbensis ujae | reverse complement strand
ATACCATAAGTCCAAATAGTGCCGCAGAGAATCGTGAGAAGTGGCGTCAATCCGAATCTTACAGATGCAAAAAGCACTATTAGTAGGATAATAATCGCTGAAATGCTCGCTATTGAAGTTTTCTGCATTGTTTCTTGAGACAACCTTTGCATTACAGGCACCATCGGCACGGGGTCTCCCGTGAATTCAACTTTGACGCCGGGAGGAGGCACCATGCTCAAAATGCCTTCAAGCTCCCGCTCCGCATGCTTCGCATCAACATCGTCCAGAAAATAAATGCGGACAAGTGTCATGCGGTAGTCATCGCTTATGAAATCCTTCACAAGCTTCTCCGCCATTTCATTGCTCAAAATCTCCTTCACTTCTCGCAACGAGCTCGGAACTCTGCCACCGTTGAACATTTTGACAATGTCCGCAGCACTTCTTGCGTCAGTAGCGCCCTCAATCGTCCTTGCACGCTGCGTAATTGCGTCTGCAAAACGCAAAACTCGGGGGTCCCGCACATCTCTCACCTCGTTTGAGTTCGCATATTCGGGTGCAATTTCAATCGCAACAGTCGTTTCGGCGAAAGAGCCTGCGAACTGGTCCTCCACCAGGTAATAAGTGTCAACGACCTCCTCGCCTTCAGGAAGCATGTCCTTGTAGCGCATGCCCTTTGTTTCCACCTGCGATGCGTAGAACGCCATGACAGGCGTGAGCAGAAAGAGAAAAATCAGGAGGAAAACGAGCGGATGCTTTGAGAGCTGCGTTGCGTAGCCTCTCACCAGAGCACCGCCCCTCGCAACTATTTTGCTTCTTTCATCGTCGCTGCGACGACGCATGACCCCTTTTCTCTGCTTTCTCTCGCTCCACCTGTCCTCCCAAATGACGAAGCATGGATTCACGACGACAGCGGCAATCCAACAGTAAATGATGCTTATGCCGAGTGTCAGACCGAGGTGCTGAATGAGAGGCATGAATGAGAGGAGGAGGGCGAAGAAGCCCGCTGCTGTTGTTGCTGCTGAGCCGAGAGTTGAGTGTCCGATGTTCGCCACTGCTGTCACGAATGCATTTTCGCTGTCTTTTCTTGACTTCTCCTCGTAGTAGCGGGAGACCATGAAAATGCCGTATTCAACGCCGAGTCCCGCAATCATCGCACCGATGCCCGCAGTTGCTATTGATATTGGTATTCGCAGGAGACCCATCGTGCCGAAGGTCCAGGTGAGTGCGAAAAGAAGTGGCATGAAGACGAAGAAGCCTCTCAGGAAGGAGCGTTGAAGTAGCGACAGCAGGAAAAAGAGAACAAGGAGCGTGAAAAGAGTTGTGCGCAGCATGTCCTCTCTCATCAGACGAAGCAGCGTTGCAACAAGCGGTGCTGAGCCTGTGATGCGGAAATCAACGCCAGGAGGTCTGCTTATTGAATCCAAATTTTGCCGAATCATATCCATCGTCTTGCGAACCTGCTCCTCCGCAAGTCCTGATGTGAGCTTCACAGAGACGAGCATCACGCTGTATTCTCTGTTGAAAAACCGCTTAGCAAGCGGGTTCGCAGAGATAATCCGCTTCGCTTCCTCTTTCGTGGGATCTCCAATGAAAGAAACCACAGACTCAACCGCATCCACGGAAGGCTCTCTCTCCAATCGCTCTTGCAGCTCCGCAACCGCCGAAAGCACACGAGGGTCCCTTAAATCCTCCACACTGTCGGCAGATTTGTTCAGGCACGCAACGACAAAAATCGTCTCCTGACCCCTGAAAGTATCGCTTATTTTCTCTGAAAGGGCGAAAACTGGCAAATCTTCAGGCATTTCTTTTGTTATATCTCCCTGAAAATGCACTTTCATCAATCCTGTTGCGAGAAACAGCGTCAAAATTATTGCAATAACCGCTATTATCTTATGATATTTGTATTGAATGCGTGCAAGTTTGCTCAATATCTGCTCCATTCCCGCCATTTTTCACACTCCTTTTCGGCTCACCGTTTCTCGTTCCTCTGCTTCTCCTCTTCTCTTCCGCTCTTTGCTTCCCCACTACTTCACCGTGCTTTGCCTCTTTTTGCCCCTGTCTTCGTCTCTTTGCCACCCATTTCACCTTCGGCACTTGCGTTTCAATACTGCAACAAGTAACAGCGAGAGGGAAGCGAGTGCGAAATCGTATGCTGGGAGTTTTCCTTCCTTTTTTCCGCTCCCTGAAACGCGGAGCTCAACCTGCTTCAGGAATATGTAAGTGTTCTCGTCGCTGAGTTCTCTGTCGCCGGTGCAGCGAATTTCAATCCTCTGCAGGTATGTTTTCGGCGTTGCATCCGCATCAACATCAAACTCAAGCACTGCGACGCCCTCTTCACCGACTTCCAAATCGCCGACATAACCGCTCTTCACCAGGTAGTCAAAGGGGACATCCGCCTCGCCGACTGCACGGACGCTCACCGCTTCAGCCTTCTCAGAGCCTGTGTTCCGCAATTTCACGAAGAGCTTTACGCCTTCCGCACCCACACTCACATTTTCTGGCGATGTCCACGCATCCACAACGTCAAAATCGGGCTTCGGCTTCACTAAAATCTCAATCTCCCGCAAAACTTCATGCTCATTCTCAAGCGAGTCCTTGTATCTTATGCGAATCGGAATCTTGTAATTCTTTGAACTTGCGTTATCTGCGACATCTATGTGGAAAATCGCATTCTTTGCGTCGCCTATTCTCAATTTACCGATGTAAGAGCGCTCAGTTCCAGACCAAGAGGGCTTGAAAGTGCTGTTTAAGAGCAGAAAAGCCTCAACATCCTTCGCATCCCCCTCCCCGCTGTTTTCTATGCTCACCGTGACCTTCACATTTTCGTCTCCAGGGCGAATGTCTGGCGGTTCCGTGCTTATTGCACCTACATTTATAACGGGAGAGCCGATGACATTGAAGGAAATGCCGAGTTGAACGGGTGGCTTCGGCTCTGTCACATAGCCGACGCTGAAATTCACCAAATAACGCTCCTTCCAGGAGCAGATAATCGGTATTGAGTAGACGCCATTCGGCGTGTCATCCGCAACATGCACAGTCACCTTCACCTCTTTTTCGCTCCATTCGGGGAGCGTGTTGATGTGTGCGACCGTTGCACCGACGACAGAGAGCTGAGGCGACCCCTGAAATTCCAGGCGGATGTCCCTCGCATCCCTTCCGCCGTTGTTCCTCACGACAATCGTCACCTCTGCGGTCTCACCGGGATGCAGCGTGGTCGGATGCACATCCGTGATTACGATTGAGGAGAAGGACTGCGCACTCACAGGTAGCTGCACCGCATGCATAAATAAAAACGCAAAAACACCAAGCACAAAAAGCGCAAATAACTTACCCATCTCTATCACCCCTCATTTATCACCTTTCATGCGCACATTGAATCCCAACCGCTCATCGCGCTTACCGCTCACAAACTTTTCAAGTTCTTTTTCACTCATCCTACCAGCATTTACATCCTCTATTACTTTTGAAAACACGCTGATGAGAAGATGCAAGCGCTGATATTCCGAAATAAGAGTGGTGAACGCTTTTCTCAACTTTTCATCATCAACTTTGTCAATGTTTCTGACGAGAAGATCAATCATGGGTCTTATCTTCTCACACAGCAAACGCTTCAGAAAATCATTGAATCCTTCCGTAAGAGACAGATTCACTGCATATTTCATCTCCTTCCCCTCTTTAAACACATGAATCATGCCAAAGGCTTCCATTTTACGCAATGACCTGCTTATCAATCCACGACTGTATCCCGTTCCTTGCTCAATTTCTCGCTGCGTCACTGCTCTCGGCTGAAAAAGCATGAATGCCCATATCCTCCCTATGGGAATCTCAAACCCCCACCTCCTCCCCATTTCAGCAATAGAAGCAAGTATCTCCCCAAACAAAGCATCCTCCTCTCCCTTATCATTATTCACAGCAGCAGAATTCACCGCAGAACCGCCGCCTCTCATGATCCCACCTCCGCCTTTCATGATCGCACCTCCAATTTTTACTTTTTACTATAATATAAAAAATAAGGACTCCCGCTTCTCCCCATCGAGACATCTGCTATCTCAACAATGCTTTGTGCGCTCTCTGTAAAACGGCACGAGTGGGACTCACACCATGATGCCCGCAAATATTGGCTCCTGCCGGTCATGTTTTCCGCATAGATGGACTGAAGCTCAGAACAGCGGTTGAAAAACTTCCAAATTAGCAGCAGGTGGAAAAGTTGCTCCAAACCGAGATCGCCAGACACTGATCGCAGCAGTCCAAATCCGCTCTCACCTCATCACATATCCAATCACGAACCCCGACAATTCCTCTTTTATCCTTTTCCCTCTGTAAAATTCACTTTGTATAATTCACAAAAATCTCACTCCAAACAGCACATGAAGTCCCGTTTTCGTTATTCAATGATAAACGCATACATCGTCTGCTGAGCAACCTTAACTGTTGTTCTTGATCGGAAGCTCCCTGTTGATTGGATTCTGCTTTATGTTGATTGGATGAGTGAAAAACTCGCTTTTGCACAGCTCATCAATCAATCACGCCTGTCACGCGAGCGAGTCTTTCTGCAGCTTCTCTTGTGAGACCTGTGTCGCCGAGAATCGTGTAGCGGTGCGGATTTATTTTGTGAGCCTGCGTAAGCGCCTCAATAATTATTTCGTCAGGAACGCCGATTTCCTTCGCTGTTGTGGGAGCGCCTATTTCACGCAGCACATTTTTGATGAGTTGCCAGTCCTCACCGTGGAGATAAGCCATCATTATTGTGCCGATTCCACACTGCTCTCCGTGCAATGCAGGTCTGTCTGCGATTATGTCAAGAGCGTGGCTGAACTTATGTTCAGAGCCTGAGGCAGGTGCTGAAGTGCCTGCTATGCTTATTGCGACGCCGCTCGAGATCAGAGCCTTTGTGACAAGCCACGCAGCGATTTCGCTCCCCTTTCTGATCTCCTTTGCGTTCTCAAGCACCATGTTCGCGGTCATCTCCGACAGCGCAGCTGCATAACTGCTGAATTCCTGATTTCGCAGCCGATATGCGAGCTTCCAGTCAAGCACAGCCGTGAAATTTGCAACGATGTCACCGCATCCCGCTGCTGTGAACCTGAATGGTGCTCTCGCTATTATCTCTGTGTCCGCAACAACGGCGAGCGGCGCATGCGTCTGCACCGACATCGGGAATTTTCCATTTCTTATCGTGGCTCTCGGCGACGCAATTCCATCGTGAGATGCTATTGTGGGAACAGATACAAAAGGTATTTCCATTTCAAATGATGAAACTTTGCCTATATCTATTATCTTTCCTCCGCCCACACTTATCAAAAAACGTGCTTTCGTCTCCCGCAATATGCTTTTAACGCGCTCAACACTCTCTCTATCCGCTTCTTCTGCATGAATCTCAGCCACCTGAACATCATAAGATGCGTCTTCAAGTATCTGAAGCACTCTTTTCCCCGCAATCTCTTTTGTTCTACGCCCTGCAACGACAAGTGCAACGCCGTCAAGCGAGAGTCTCCTGCATACTTCGCCAACTTCTTCCAAAACACCGTCACCTGCCAGAATATCCCGCGGCAACTGAGTCCTCTTCATCTTGCCCCGTATGCCCATCCGTGCGTTCTCAACTATACACTCAGTATCATCTATCACATGTGCCACATGCACTCACTCTCCCCCCCTCACCTCACTTCACCTCACTTCACCTCACTTCACTTCACATTCATTCCGTGATCCGCTCGTTGTTCTCATCTCATACATTAATCTCTCCTTTACTATGAACCCTTACATGACACATGTCGCTCTGTATCGTCGCTCTGTATCTCTGTGATACTGCTGTTTAAGAATATTGTTGCTGCCATTCTTCTGGTGGAGCAGGAGAGGTGTGAGAGTATTTATATAGCCTATTTATATAGCATCATCGTATTATTCATTGCTCGCTCTGCCCGGGGCAGACCCGAAGCCCTCGACCGAGACTGGAAGGCTGAAAGAGCTGCCTCAGGTGGATGGGAACCTCCTGACCCTCATTTCACTGGGGGTGGAGGTCACAAGATTGTGAGGGAAAAGGAGCATGATGCATAAATACAGGATTGCTGTTGTTCCCGGAGATGGAATAGGGCCTGAAGTGATTTCGGAGGGTCGCAAAGTAATTGATGCAGTTTCGGAGATAGAGAATTTTGATGTTGAATGGAGGGAGTTTCCCAACGGTGCTGAACATTATTTGAGGACAGGTGAGCTTGTCAGCGAAGAAACACTTAAGGAAATGGAGCGATGCGATGCAATATACCTGGGAAGCGTGGGAGACCCCCGTGTGCCTCCTGGCGTTTTGGAGCAGGGCATCCTCCTGACAATCAGATTCTACTTTGATCAGTATGTTAACCTGCGTCCTGTTAAGTTGTTTGAAGGCGTTCCGACTCCTCTCGCTGGAAAAGGACCGGATGACATTGATTTCTGCGTTATCAGAGAGAACACAGAAGATTTCTATGTCGGTGCAGGCGGAAGAGTGAAGTCTGCATATTCTGCCATCTCAAAAAAAGAGGTGCTTGAGATAAGGCGCAATCTTTACAACCTCAAATTCGGGCTTGAGATAGAGGGAGATGCCGACGAGATCGCCTATCAGATAGGCATTATCTCACGAAAAGGCTGCGAGCGCGTCATAAAATTTGCTTTTGAGCGTGCAAGAGCAAGAGAGAGAATGACAGCCGCTGAACGAGATATGGCGGAAGGAGCGGAAGAAAAGACGGGCGAGGCGGGAAAAAGGCGAGTGAGCAAGGTCACGAGTGTTGACAAGGCAAATGTGCTGACACATGCTTACGGTCTGTGGCGTGAGGTTTTCAGTGAGATTGCGAAAGAATATCCCGAAATTGAGACGGAATTTGCATATGTTGATGCTGTTACAATGTGGTTTGTGAAGAATCCTGAGAATTTTGATGTTGTTGTAGTGCCCAACATGTTCGGTGACATAATCACCGATTTGGGAGCAATTATTCAGGGTGGCTTGGGTCTCGCACCCGGCGGAAACATAAATCCCGAAGGAGTCTCCATGTTTGAGCCAATCCACGGCTCAGCGCCTAAATACGCTGGAAAAGGCGTTGCAAACCCCATCGCAACAATATGGGCAGGTGCACTCATGCTTGAACAGCTCGGCGAGCGTGGTGCATCTGATAAAATCATCAACGCAATCTCCTCTCTTCTGAAAGAGCGCAAAATCTTGACGCCTGACATCGGAGGCTCCTCAAAAACATCTGAAGTCGGTGATGCAATCGTGAAAAAGGTAAGGGGGTTGTGACCCCCCTCGTTTTGTTTTTTTGTTTTTTCGTTTTTTGTTTGCCTTTTCGTTTTTCGTTTTTTGTTTTTTCGTTTTTTGTTTGCTTATTTGTTTGCTTTGTTTTTATTATTCTGCTTTTTGTTACTTTGTTCATTTTATCTCATCATCCCGCAGTGGCTCCAGTGGGCTCCAGTGGAAATGCAACCGAAAGCTTAAAGAGCATTGAAAGAGAACACGGGAAGAATGAGATTTAAGAAGATAAGGAAGCGGGATGGCCGTATAGAGGAATTTAATGCGGAAAAAATAACGAATGCAATCGCGAAAGCTGGCGCTGCAACGCAGGAATTTGGTCGTGATGTTGCGAAAAAGCTCACTCTTAAGGTATTAAGTCTTGCGGAAGAGGTTATAAAGAGCGATATTCCGACTGTTGAGGAGATTCAGGACATTGTGGAGGAGGTTCTTCTCACATCTCCATACAAGAAGACGGCGAAAGCATACATTATTTACAGGGACCAGCATGCGAAAATTCGTGAAATTGTTGAGCGTGCGGATGTATCGCTTGTCGACCAATACATTCAGAAACTGGACTGGCAGGTGCGTGAGAACAGCAACATGACATTCTCACTCCAGGGTCTCAACAATTATATATCCTCGCAGATAAGCAGGATATATTGGTTGAACAAGATATATCCACCTGAGGTTAAGAGAGCACATGTTGAAGGAGATTTCCACATTCATGACCTGAATTTGCTCGCAGTTTACACTTATTATGGGAAGGAAGTGGTTATTGCGTATGTGAACGGGCTCAAACTTCTTTCTTTTGAGCAGTTATATGAGATTGTTGATGAGAAGGAGGAGTTGCTAAGTGAGAGAGATTCTGCTTTTGCGAAGTATCCGAAAAATGTCTTCGTTCTCGACAGGGAAGGATTTGTGCGGGTGAAAAGAATTGTGAAGAAGCGAAAGGACAGGAGAATGAGATTTATAAGGAATGAAGGTGGAAGAAGTGTAATAGTGACAGAAGACCATCCAATGATAACCGAGAAGGGCGAGAAAATAGCATCAGAAGTTGTTGCGAATGAAGATAAAACCCTCACTGTTGACATTAAATCGCTTCTGAAGGATGAAAAATTGTTCTACAAAAATGAAATTGACCTGCTTGAAGAGATTAAAAAGCGGATGTTGTGTGGAGACCGCTTGTGTCAAATTTGTCAAATTTATCAAATTTATTTCAATGGAGTTCCGATAGAGGAAGCGGGCGAAACATCGGAAGATGGAATTTTGCATACAAAAAAATTCACGATAAGGCGGAAAATTGCGTTAAATGAGGATTTTGGATATTTTATTGGCTCTGTTCTTGCCGAAGGATTCGTTAATAAGAAAGGATTGTGCATATTCTTTTCCGAGGAAAAGGAGAAACTGCTTAAAGTGCATCGTGCATTGCTTGATTTGGGCATTTCAAGCAGTCTGTGCGGAGAGGAAAGGGATGTGAGTGCGAGATATAATGCGAGAGGGCATATAATTATAAAAAATCCATTCTTGGGGTTTCTATTTGACGAAGTATTCAAAATAAAATGGGATCACAGAACACTGCCTGTTGACATTCTGCAATACAATAAGAACTTCATAAATGGTGTAATTTGTGGCTTACTGGACGGAGATGGCACTTTTGAATCAGAGATGGCGCTGCGGTCGCTGCGGTCAAGAACGCTGCTTGAGCAGTTGAGCATTGTCCTCTCTCTTTTATCGGGAGGGAGGGTGCAATGTGTCAGTCGTGGTCGGAAGATTGTTCCTCATGTCGGGAAAACAGACGGATTGTTGTCAGATGCGAAGGTTTTGGCGTGTCATGATGAGTGTGGATGGCATAATGTAATAAACAACGAGGAGACGGAGATTCCTGATGATTTCATATATGATGTGACGACTGAAAGCGGAACACTTGTGGTGAATGGCATGTGGAATCACAACTGTGTCGGATGGGACTTATACGACCTTCTCTTGAGGGGATTTGGAGGAGTTCCTGGCAAAATTGAGTCAAAACCCGCTCGCCACTTCAGGAGCGCGCTTGGACAGGTGGTGAACTTCTTCTACACGCTCCAGGGCGAATGTTACTCAGCAGACACACAGGTGTTAACAGAGTCCGGATGGAAATACTTCTGGGAAGTGAAAAAGGAGGACAGAGTTTTCACGCTGAACTTGCAGAAAAATGAGATTGAGCTGCAAAATCCTGTGAGATTTTACGAATTTTATTTTGATGGCTTCTTATATAACTTTAAATCAGAAGAACTGGACATTTTGGTGACGCCAAATCACAACATGCTTGTTTGTGATTGTGATATTTGTGATGGCGGTTATAAAAAGTTTATTAAAGCGAGTGATTTTGATGCAGACAGGCATTTTATTCCTGGAGGTGGAGCGGTTTGGGTTGGTGAGGAGAAAAAATTGTTTTTCTTACCGCCTGCGAAACTCCATTTCAAACGAGGGGCGAAAGGGGCTGATGATCCACAGGAAGAAAGCGCTGAAAAAATTCCGATGGAAGAATGGTTGAAGTTCTTTGGACTCTGGCTGGCTGAAGGTTCGCTGCGAAAGAGAGGGAAAGATGGTGATGATGATAATTGTGATTGTGATTATGATTATGATAATTATGATTATAATTATGATAACAATGATGCTGACGAACATGTGATCATTATAAGCAAAAGCGAAAAAAGCAGTGAAATAGAGAACACACTCAGAAGATTTAATTATACGAAGAGGGAGAGAGGGGGAAAAATTGAATTTGTGATTCGTGATAAACGACTCTCTCTCTATCTCAAAAAGTTCGGCAATCACAAGTATGTTCCGCATGAGATAAAGAATTTGACTGGAGAGCAATTGAAAATTCTTTTTGACGCGTTAATGCGCGAGGAAGGGCATGGAAAAGAAAGGATAAAATATCACACAAAAAGCGAGAAGCTGGCGGATGATATACAAGAAATTGCATTGAAATTGGGATTGAGTGCGAATATTTGCAGGAGGAATTGCGTATATGTTGTCAACATATCAAAAAGCAAAAATTTCAAAATCTGCAAAAACAAAAAGGTGAAGTATGCCGGCAAAGTTTACTGTTTGGAAGTTCCAAATCATGTTTTATATGTGAGGCGAAATGGGAAAGCGTGCTGGTGCGGCAATTCAGCAGGTGCGCAGGCATTCTCAAATTTTGATTCTCTTCTGAGTCCTTTCATACGATACGACGGATTGAGCATGCGGGATGTGGAGCAGGCGCTTCAGGAATTTGTTTTCAACATAAATGTGCCTACGCGTGTTGGATTTCAGTGCCTATCTGAGGACACAAAAATTCTGACGCCGGATGGATGGAAAGGATATGAAGAGATCAGAGAAGGAGATATTGTCTACACATTCAACACAAAAACCGGAAAACTGGAATCAAAAAAAGTCACTTATGTTTTCAAAAGGTATTATGAAGGTTATATGTATAATTTGAGAGGTAAATATCAGGATCAGCTGATATCTCCCGGACATCGTGTGGTCATGAAGAAAAGAAATAATGAGTATGTTCTGCAGCCTGTTGAGCATATCCCCCCGGATGTCATAATTCCTGTCTCTGCTGATAACGAGAGGGAGGATTTGCCCGTCAGTGATGATTTCATCAGGATGGCTGCTTGGATTTTCTCGGATGGAATTGAGCACTGTGATGTCATATGTCAGCCCTGCGAACAGAAAATTGAATTCCTCTGGCTGACAAAAGAAGCGTGCAAACAATCAGCGTGGCTTTTCAAGCTCAGCAGGCGGCAGGCTGAGATATTTCTTGAGACATGCGCGGCGTTGAACGGAGGGAAGAGTAAACATAAGATCATTCGCGCAGCAGATGAGAAAAAGGCGGAGATAATTGCGGCAGTAGCTGTTCTCGCTGGATATAAATGCTCCGTCAAAAAAACACAGAATGTTTGGCATGTGGTTCTCACGAGGTCAAAGCATGATCGCATACTTGATATAAAGAAAGTGCGTTATAGGGGTGTGATATGGAGTGTTCACACATCAAATGAGACAGTTGTTGCTATGCGCGGATCCAATGTATTCATAACAGGAAACACTCCTTTCACAAATGTCACGCTTGACATGAGTGTGCCTTCAACGCTAGCAGATATGCCCGTCATCATAGGAGGAGAGCCTCAGAATGAGACATATTCGGACTTTCAAGATGAAATTGAGATGTTCAACTGCGCATTTTTAAAAGTTTTGCTTGAAGGAGATGCGAGAGGTCGTGTTTTCACATTTCCAATACCCACATACAACATCACAAGAGATTTCAGATGGGAGAGTGAATGTGCTGAGCTGCTGTGGAAAGTAACTGCGAAGTATGGCATTCCGTACTTCAGCAACTTCATAAATTCGGACATGCGACCTGAAGATGCCCGTTCAATGTGCTGCAGGCTACGCCTGGAGCTGGACAAGCTTGAGCGTCGTGGTGGTGGTCTCTTCGGCTCAAGCCCCATGACAGGCAGTATAGGAGTTGTCACGATAAACATGCCCCGTCTCGGATACCTGAGCAGGGATGAAGATGAATTTTTGGAGAGATTGGAGCGATTGATGGTTCTTGCCAGGGAGAGTTTGGAGATAAAGAGGAAAGTTCTCGAGCGTTTCACTGAGCGTGACCTCTATCCCTACTCAAAATACTACCTGAGTGCTGTTAAAGAGCGGTTTGGAGAGTATTGGAAGAATCACTTCTCCACAGTAGGGCTTGTCGGGATGAATGAGGCATGTCTTAATTTGCTTGGGGAGAACATCGCATCTCCTGATGGAATAAAATTCACGCTGAGTGTCCTGAATTTCATGCGATCTAAACTCGTGGAGTTTCAGGAGGAGACGGGAAACCTCTACAACCTGGAGGCGACGCCAGCAGAAGGCTGTTCATATCGCCTTGCGCTTCTTGATAAGGAAAGATTTCCCGACATCATCTGCGCGAACGAGGAATCATATAAGAGAGGAGCGGAGCCTTTCTACACGAATTCCTCGCAGCTTCCAGTGAATTACACAGACGATGTCTTTGAGGCACTTGAACTTCAGGAGGAAATACAGACAAAATACACCGGTGGAACTGTTTTTCATGTTTATGTCGGCGAGAATATAACAGATGGCGGTGTGATAAGGAATCTTGTGAGGAAAATCTGCGAGAATTTCAGAATTCCTTATTTCACAATCACGCCTGTTTTCTCAATATGCCCATCCCACGGCTATCTGGCAGGCTCTCAGGAGAAGTGTCCGCACTGCGGGAGGGAGTGTGAGGTGTATTCGCGTGTTGTCGGATATCTGCGCCCCGTGAGTCAGTGGAACGCTGGAAAGCAGGAGGAGTTCAAAATGCGTAAGACATTCCGCATCTCATGAAGTGCACAGCACTATAAGGTGGTTTTATGATTGTGTTGAATGCGCCGTTGAGCGAATCAGATGTGCGTTCGTTGAGACTGGGGGACATTGTTTTTTTGAATGGAGATATATTCACCGCGAGGGACCGTGCGCATGCCCGTATAATCGCTTCTGATTTTGATGATATACCAATAGAGCGAGGTTCTGTGATATTTCACTGCGGACCTCTTGTGAGGCGTGTCGGGTCATCGTGGCTCATAATATCAGCCGGTCCCACGACCAGTGAGAGAATGAACGCGACTGCGCCTGTTGTGATAGAGAAGCTTCGTATCAGGGCGATAATAGGGAAAGGAGGGATGGGTGCTTCTGTGAGAGATGCGATGCGGAGATGTGGATGTGTGTATCTCGCGATGACGGGAGGAGCCGGGGTCCTCGCTGCAATCCGTGCCAGCGTCAAAAATGTGTATTGGACAGATCTCGGACTTGCCGAAGCCGTGTGGCATCTGCATGTTGAGGATTTCGGACCTCTTGTTGTGAGCATTGATGCGAATGGTGCGAGTCTGTATGATGAGGTGTTGAAGAAAGCCCGTGCCAGTTTTTCTCAGAAAAGAGGCTCATCCTGCCCGTAACTTCGTCCGATTTTCATTGCTATCTCGGCTTTCGCGAGCTCCCTGCCGAGATATGCCGCGTGCTCCATCAGAGACACCAGTCCGAGCCGGAGTATTGTGTCAAGTATCTCTTTCGCTGTTTTTCCAACAATTTTTTTCCCTGAAGGTTCGTGCTCTGCCAGTATCCGCCTGCCATATGGGGTCTCACATATCTCTATGCGGAAGCAGCCGAATGGATCAATATGCCAGCTTTCGTTCTCATGTGCTATCACAATAATATCGCTGTCGCACTCAGCATTTTTGCTGCAGACCTCAATCTCCCGCTCCTTCCTCCTCCTTTTTTCCTTGAGAACGAGAAGATCTATGCCCACGTCCTTTGGAGGTCCTCCAGATGCCACCATCATCATCTCCGCAGCTGTCCTGAGCTCTCTCACACTGCCGGCACACTTGTCGCTGTGCTCCGTCGTAAAAAGCACAGAAGCCCTCAGCTCAGATGCGATCGCAGCGAGTATAGCATTGACACCGACTGAATCCGCATCTATAAGCTCTGTCACATTGCCAACGCCCAGGAAAAGAGGAGTATCGCGGTCATACTGCCTGAAAACGAAGTAATTGTGAAGTGATGATGCGAGCCCATAGCCGGGAGCATTCAAAACGGGATCGGCAATGATCTCTATGTGCATCTCGCGAGCTGATTGAATGTTTCTCAGCAAACTCTCCACGCTGCCGCACTCATTGCCGCACTCATTGCATGATGCCGTGAGATCCGGAATGACCACAGCTGCCACTCCCGCGTCTGCAACTTTCTCTCCCACTTTTTTCATGTTATCGCTGTTCAAGCTGAGCACAATGTCAGCACCTGCCTCTATGGCTGCGATTATCAGATCCGCATCAGTCGTGTCAACTGAGATGGGAACTGACTGATCGCATGACAGTGCCGCTTTAACAGCTCTCTCGACATCATCAGGTGATGCACCTATGTGCACGCCGATATCTATGATGTCTGCGCCGCTTTTCAGGAATTTCTGCATTATACGTCTTATCTCATCTTCGCTGAGAAGCGTTGCATCCACAATCTCAGCGCACACTTTCATGCGTGAGTTCCCACCTATCTTCACGCCTTTGACAGAGAAGCTCGCGCTCGCCGCGGATTCAAGCGATCTCAGCATCTCAGAAGCATGCTCACGACGCCTGTCCCTCAAAAACACATCCGCGGGCACACTCCTTGAAAACTCAATCTCAGCTGCATACTCCAATACATCCGCAATATCCCTCACATCTCTCGGACCAAGCCGGATAGGCACGCCGATATCACGCTCTAAATCTCTGAAATCCGCCCTGCAAAGCCCCGAAACAAGTATCAAATCACAGTTCGCAAGATACTTGCGCAGTGTCTCACACTCATCTTCATCTCCGCGGCTTCCTCCACATCCAGTTCCGGCCTCATCCGCCTCCACTGCAGATGTTCTGTCCTCAACTGCTTCATTCGCAGCGTCATTCGCAGTGTCATTTGCAGCGCTTTCAGCGAGCAGGTTTTTAAGCGCCCTTTTCAGCGTTTCAGGCGTTGTGAACGCGGCTATCTCTATATCCTGTGTGATTATCTCGCAGTCATGCTCCGATTGATTTTGTGCCCTCCACCGCGCTATCTCCTTACGCAGCATGCTCTCCGCTTTCTTCCCTGTCACGGCGATTATCCGCATCTCATCAAATCCGCATCTCATCAAATCCTCTCCTGCGCGGTCCTTGTGCAATCCGCTGTCTCAATTATCGTGCCCGTTCTCTCTCCATTGAATGCTTTCAATATATTTTTGGGATCTCCGCCATCTATGACCACTGTTTTTATGCGGCTTCTCTCTATAATTTTGGCTGCAACGGGATCTATAACTATGCTTGCACCCGCTTTCATCTCCCTGCGCATGACAATATCCAGGAGCTCTGCGGGTGTCAGCCTGTCAAATCTCCTCGCATTCTTGTTGAACCTCGGGTCGTCATCATAAACGCCGTCAACAGTAGTCACATTTATGAGCATATCAGCATTCAGATACTCGGCGAGGATGGCAGCCACTGCATCTGTCGTCTGTCCCGGGCTCACACCCCCCATCACAGATATAGCATGTTCCGTTGAGGATGCCTCCACTCCGATGATGTGTGCATACTGCTGTGCGACCTCATGATAATCACGGAAAGGCATTGGATATGCATTTTTAAGCGCTGAAATGAGGAGCATCGCATTTATCCGCGTGGCTTCAATGCCTATATAATCGCATACAGAATCATTCGCACCGAGTTCCCTCGCGATATTTATGCATTCTCTTGCTCTTTTACCGCCACCTACAACGACAAACAGGTGACATCGTGCTGAGAGCTCATCAAGAACGGCTGCTATTTTTTTTATGGATGCTGCATCCTCAAAGAATGCTCCGCCCACAGACACCACTACCTTCTTTCGCCCGCTTTCCATCCCCATCGCATTATAAATGAAACTTATGAATTAAGATATGATGGTTGATTATGGCGGGATAATCTCGGAAGCGCTCAAGAAAGATGCCTTCAGCACACGAAGTCTGCCGATGATTGTTGTTACAGTTTCCGCAGCAATTGGTATATACATGATCTCGATGGATTTCATATTCAATTTCTTCCTGCCTTTCATCTCTCATGGCATTTATCGTGACATACCTGCTGAGTTATTGAAGGATATACTCTCTTTTGCCATTCGTATTGTTGTGATTTTGCTCTTATTTTGGATATTATCGCTTTTTGCCGGAGGCGTAATCATGAAGCAGGCGGGTGAAGAGTGCCATTTCAGGGAGTGTGCCTCATTCGTGATGCGTAAGATGCTGAGCATGATATCAGCAGGCATATTGATCTCATTTATTCCGAATGTGCTGAGCTTTGGACTGTCTGAAGTTCCTTATGTCGGCTCACTGTTGAGCTTTGCTGTGTTTATATTCGTGGAATTAATAACATTTGTTGTGTATCCTGTCATAATTCTTGATAACAGTGGCGCTATAAATGCAATTTCATCAAGTATTCATCATTTCTTCACACATAAACTTGAGGTTTTTATTATGTGGCTTCTCGTTGCTGTCATTTCGCTTATTATTTTGCTTGTTTTTTCCCTTCCTTTTATCGCATATTTTATATATTTGATTTTTCTTTTGTTTTCACCGGGCTCACATCACGGATATCACGGTGATGATATGACCTATCTCATCTATGATGCACTTGTGAGGACATTGCCGTTTCTCATTGTTTCCACACTCATACTGGCTGTTGGAATCGCAGTAACGACGGCGTTCTCATACGGTGTGAAAGCGAGATACTATGCATCTGTCAGGAAGAGCACATCTGTCAGGGAGAGCACAGATGAAGCTCAGTGACCTCCTCCCCCGACCGAAGTCGGAGGCTTCCACCGGGAAATCGGTGCATTGCGCTTCTGGCGGGGTCACCACCATATAGGGCTCGTTTCAATATGTTTTCGGCTTCGCATCTGCATTGAAGTCCCTACAATATTTATCTTTCAGTGTTCATTGAGCCACAAGAGCATTGCTTTGATGGAAACTTCCACCACCACAATAAGCGCCTTATACTTGACCTTCAAGCGGAGGGCTTCCCTTCACCTCCCCCTGTTGTTGTTTCAAACTCCATTCAAGTTACCAACTGCAAGTGCTCAGCTTCATTCACTATGACTCAAGCTGTTCATCATTCACGATTCTCTTTTCCTTATGTTCCATCCTCCTCTTTATCGCTCTGAGCTTTTTCCCTCTGCTCAACTTACGCCTCAAGATACTTTCCTCTAATTTCTCCAACTCTTTTGCCGTAGAACTCTGGTGCGGTGCCACAGATACGGCAACCCAGCGACCTCCCATATCACCATATCATATATCATAATGGATGAGTATTCCTTTCTCCGTTCAACTTTCAACCGCTACATGCAGGTTCACCATTTTGCTGAGTTCAGAACCATCCCACGCCTCAAAGCTGAGTATTGATGTGCC
>JAOQIN010000037.1 GCA_026134085.1 Candidatus Methanoxibalbensis ujae | reverse complement strand
TTTCTTTAAGTTCTTTTTTCTGCTCTTTTGTTTTGCTGGTCTTCCTCTGAGGTATTAATTAGCCCATAGCCATGATTTAAGCCATGTGTAGCCTGTTTCTTAATTCCAACAAAATCTCAACGCCTTCTCCTCTGTAAGGATATCTTATGAAGCAATTAAGAACTCTTGTGTCCTTCTCCAGCTTTTTTATTTGTCAGGTTCTTCAACTGGCATGTGCTTTATTACTTCATAAATTCGCTTTCTCCCCATGAATCAAATTTCTTCAATTTTAGTATGAAAAGTTCTGCTCAAGACAATATTTTTTTATTGACTATTAATTATTGACTATTGATAATGCTTAATAATAAAATGAACTACCACCTCCATCTCCCCCGATTCCACCATTACGGACGGAGCCTTGCGACTGAAGGTAAAAGGTCACACTCTCCCCTTTTGTAAAGCTCATTCTTGCCGGCACCCTCTGTTTCAATGCCGCGACCGCATCGCTTTGTCCTCGCACCATCTCTGCATTTTGTTGCCCCTCAGAGGGTCATCAGCAACGCAACGCTTCGCATTCAACCTGAAGACCTGGCCAGACGGCGGCGCGCATTCTTACATCTTTTTCCAATTCTCTCACCATCAACAGCATAGACCTCCAATCCGGGCACGATAACCCTCACAACCGGCACGCCAACCTCCTCTCTCGTGAGGTCAACAACTATCACACGCTCCAATCCCGCCTCTTTCAAGCGCTCAATCATGTATTTTATGTCGTCAAGGAAATCATCATGGGATTTTGAATGTATCTCATCAAAATTTTTCTCTTCAGAGGTGTCAAACCAGTGCGCATTTCTCTTGCGCATCCACTCATAACCCATCATCCTGCGAAGATCTGCAGTGACTGTGTCTTCTCTCGCGCCGTGTATCTGCGTTAGCCTGCTCTGCGCGACCTCGGTCAGCGCTCTCATCACCGCAACTCTCGCATCTGTGTGGGTTCCCATGCCCATGATGAGCAGTGCCGGGTCCTTCAATTTCAGGTCTTCGGATACAGCTGCGAATGTCGGGATACCTATGTCACTGGTTATGTCTCTTATGAGGACGGATACATCAGCATTTGTGAATTTTTTGAGAATACTGCGGATATCTTCATCCTCATCGCCAAACCTCACGACAGCGCCTGTTTTTCGCGTTATTTCAACGAGCGACCATGCATCTCGCTCTATCACCTCGGAAAGACCGTGAAAGATGGCTTCTTCTATCTCGTTTCCAGCAGCCAATCCGTTTGTGTTCGTTCTGAACAGCCTCACATATCTGTCGGGAAGAGGATGAAAAACAGCATTCGCGGGCACATATATCTCCTCATCATTTATGAGATCGTATCCCTCAACCCACGGAATACCTATCTCCTCGCTGTGAGACACATATCCCGGCAATATCAGATCATCAGGATTCAATGCGTTCTCCTGCCTCCTCAATTTTGAGTATCGCTCCTCCAGGAGCTCTCTGTCGTGGACCTCGGCGGAATAGCGCTCAATAGCCTCCATCATCGCTGATACCTTTGCCTCCTCAGCGGTTGTTCCCTTTCCGCTGTGAACGGATACGGCACCTCTTTCAGCACCCGGCCTTATGCTTGAGAACACGGGTATCCCTATCCTGTCAAGGTGTGTTATGTCAGCAACTCTCGTGACGCCTGCAATCTCCATTTTTGACATCACACGAGCCAATGTCTCCTCAGGTGGAGCAGCACGATGCGTCCCTTTCCTATATCTCTTCATGCAGGACTTCAGTCTCATAATTTCATCCTCCAACCCATTTAGGCGGTTTCCGTTACCTCCCCCTCCAGCGGGGTTGGGATTTGGTTATGAAGACCTCTCCCTCGGAGTACAGCCCATAGCGCCCAGGTCAGACGCCACATGCATAATATTTCTCGCAGCAACTAAATCATCAATCATCATTATATATCCGCAATACTGACGCTCGTATGTCTCTTCCTTTCTCCGTTCTTCGGATGCGCATCTCCACACCAAGTTGCAGATGTCCACTCCGGTCTCACCAAACTGGTATTCCCGCTTCTATCTATACGCTATGAATGACTGCAACTTGCAGAAGAACCATCTGTAATGCTCATTAGTTCATATCGTCCCTTATGTTCGTCAAGTCTTCCATCACCAGGATTCCTCTCCTTCTTCGTCAACAATTGCTCTTGAAATTTTGTAATTCGTTGTCTGTGCTCCTTATCGCCAATCTTCTTTATCGCTCTGAATCCTCGCTCCTTCTGCAGATTTTCTCTTATCTCTTTCCATCCTCGTCTGCGATGCCACCTTTTTCCGGATGCCACCTTTTTCCACTAAAAAAGGACAGTGCTCGGGTGGACGCCTCCGCAAAACGCTCCCAGTAGGAGCACCAGTAGGAGCAGGATCATCTGGAATTTCAACTTCCACTTCCTTTTTTATATGCCCATATATGCCCACCACTCTTCTCTCTTTCGCTTTCGCCTCTTGATTATGGTGACAGAACCTACCTCCTCTCCTGAGACCTCATCAAGCATCTCTGATAATGCTCATCTAAAGCAGGGGAATTATATTCCAGTGACTCAGACAGGAAGCTCAGACAGGAAGCGATTATCGCCAATTAGATTGAAGCCTCTCTTATCAACTCTGAAACTCCTCATCCTTCTGAGGGAGGAGATGTCTTCCTTCGCCTCTTTTTTTACGAAAGATATATCGCAACATCTGCTGCGTTCTGCACCAAAACCGCTGGCAACTTTGTCTCTTCACGAACTCTGCGATAAATATCTCTGTTATCTCCTCCCTCCTTCGCCCCTTCTAAAGCTCTGATGAACTGAGTGCCTATGTATTCCAAATCTGCTTCCTTATTCCTGTGGGGTTCCAACAGGCGAACACTGTTTTTGTGACTGTGACTGTAACATTCCAACAACCTCCTTATCACGCTCTAATGTCTCCGACATGAGCTTCTTCAGCTGCGATGCAAGCTCCCTGCTCAAGCTTTTCCCATCCCGCTCATCTCAATTATGAGGTTAACGGCGCCCCCACATTTGAAAAGGAGGGAATGCAGGAAGCAAAACTGCTTCAGCAAGTTTGAATAGCTGCGGAGATCAGATAGGATAAGATGAGGTATTCCGAGGTTGTGGAGGTATGTGAGCGGATAGAGCGGGCGACTAAGCGGATTGAAATGACTGATTTGCTTGTTTATCTTTTCAAAAAGACGCCTGCGGAGAGCATAGATCGTGTGATTTACCTGATTCAGGGCAAGCTGTATCCGGATTTCGTCGGCATTGAGCTCGGGATTGCTGAGAAGCTTGCCATACGAGCGATCTCACATGCTTACGGAATTTCACATGATGAGGTGGCGGATGCGTTTAAAAAAATGGGCGATCTCGGTGAGGTTGTGAGGAAATTTGCGCATTCAAGGAGGCAGAAGGCGCTTTTCACGAATCCTCTGACTGTTGAGCGTGTGTATGAGGTTCTTGACAGGATTGCGAGGACATCAGGCGCTGGCAGTCAGGATGCGAAGATAAAAATGCTGTCAGGGCTTCTCACAGATTCCACCCCTGATGAGGCGAAGTACATCGTTAGGACAGTGACAGGAAAGATGCGGCTGGGGATTGCTGATATGACAATTCTTGATGCCCTCACTCTCGCATACACCGCTGATAAGGAAAACCGGAAGTATGTGGAGCGCGCATACAATCTCTGCTCAGACCTCGGTGAGATCGCCAAGACGCTCGCGAGCGAGGGAATTGAGGGTGTGAAGAAATATCGTATACGCGTTGGAAGACCGGTAAGGATGATGCTCGCGCAGCGCATGTCAAATGCTGGCGAAATATTGAGGAAACTGGGAGGGAACGCAGCATGTGAGTGGAAATATGATGGTGAGCGCATACAGATACATAAGAAGGGGGATGATGTTGTTCTCTTCTCAAGGCGTCTTGAGAACATCACATCACAGTATCCAGATGTGTGTGACATGGTGAGGGCGCATGTGCGCTGTGATGATGCCATAATAGAAGGTGAGTGCGTCGCTGTGCATCCTGAAAGTGGAGAGCTTCTGCCTTTTCAGGAGTTAATGCATCGTCGTCGCAAGCATGGCATTGAAGAAGCTGTGAAAAAGTTTCCGGCGAGCATTTTCATGTTTGATGCGCTTTATATTGATGGAAATGATCTGATAGAAAAGCCTTACATGATCAGAAGGAAGTGTCTTGAGGATATTGTTGAAGAAAGTGAGCAGATACGCGTGACAGAGATGATAATCTCGGATGATGTTGATGAGATAGAACGGTTTTTCCATCGTGCGATAGAGGCGGGATGCGAGGGTCTGATACTGAAAGCCACCGAAGGCATCTATCAGGCGGGCGCCCGCGGGTGGCTCTGGATAAAGCTGAAGCGCAGCTATCAGGCGAAAATGATAGAGCCCATAGATGTTGTTGTTGTTGGAGCCTTCCACGGAAGAGGTCGCAGATCGGGCACATATGGTGCACTCCTCGTAGCTGTCTACGACAGAGAAAATGATGTGTTCACCACAATCTCAAAGGTTGGAAGCGGTTTCAAGGATGAAGACCTTGAGATCCTGCCCGAAATGCTCGCACCCTACAGAATCAGTCACATGCATCCCAGGGTGAAAAGCGAGATGCAGGCAGATGTGTGGTTCTCCCCCAGTGTTGTGATGGAAATAATAGGAGACGAGCTCACTTTGAGCCCCATTCACACGACCGCATTCGGTAAAATAAGAGAGAACGCCGGCATAGCGGTGAGATTCCCGAGATTCACAGGCAGATGGCGACACGATAAATCGCCTGAAGACGCGACAACCGTTGATGAGATCGTTGAGATGTATAAATCGCAGCTCAAAACAATTGCATGATTCCCACCCCACCGCATCCGTGTTCAGGCGTCGCAGAGGAGCCATGCGGACGATTCTCCTGGATGCGGCACAACATATTTAAGAGGTGATGGCATATCTCAAACTGGTGAGCAGGAATGGCAGAGGAGAACGTGATCTACATCGGGAATAAGAATGTGATGAGCTATGTGCTGGCAGTGGTGACTCAGTTCAACAACGGCTGCGAAGAGGTTGTGCTGAAGGCGAGGGGACGAGCGATATCTCGTGCGGTGGACACCGCAGAGGTCATACGAAATAAATTCATGCCGGGTGTGCAGGTGAAAGACATCCGAATAGGCACCGAAGAGCTGCAGGGCGAGCAGGGCGAGAAGATCAGTGTCTCTTCAATAGAGATAGTGCTGCGGATGGAGAAGTAGATGACCTTCATCAGAAGGGGAAAAAGTTTCCCCTTCCTATTCTTTTATTCCTCGTGCTGCCACAGTCTCATCGCTGAGATTGCTGTTGAGTCTCATTGCTGGAGACATAAAGACAAAGAACATGCGACACATCATTTCAATGCGGGAATTCACGAGGGATGAGATAGATTATATACTGGAGAAGGCGGCTTCGCTTGAAATTTATGCGAGGGGAGAGAGGAAAAGCGATATGCTTGCGGGCAGGATACTTGCGAACATGTTTTACGAGCCTTCCACGCGCACACGCATTTCATTTGAGGTTGCGATGAAGCGATTGGGAGGCGATGTGATCAATTTCTCAGCCGAGGCAAGCTCGGCAGTGAAGGGAGAGAACCTCGCTGATACGATCAGGGTTGTGTCATCTTACTGCGATGTCATCGCACTGCGACATCCAAAGGAAGGCGCGTCTCGTATGGCCTCGCAGTTCTCATCCGTGCCAATAATAAACGCAGGGGACGGAGCAGGTCATCATCCCACGCAGACACTCCTTGATTTATACACGATGAAGAAGGAGGGAAAACTGCATGACCTCCGCATCGCACTCGTGGGCGACCTGAAATACGCACGCACCGTGCACTCCCTCGCATACGCACTCGCACTCTACAACGCATCAATATTCCTCGTATCTCCGCCATCTCTCAGAATGCCGGATGAGATCAAAATGGACCTGATGAGTGCTGGTGCAAAAATATATGAAACAGAGGACATTCAGGATGTGATAGATGACATAAATGTGCTTTATGTTGTGAGAATTCAGAGAGAAAGATTTCCTGATCCCGCAGAATATATGAGGGTGATAGGCTCCTACAGAATAACTGCAGAGCTTCTGAAAAGAAATGAGGAAGTTATAGTTATGCATCCGCTTCCAAAAACAGATGAGGTGGAAAAAGCTGTTGACAGCATGAAACAGGCCAAATTCTTTGAGCAGGCTTTCTACGGGGTCCCCGTCAGAATGGCTGTCCTCTCCATACTGCTCGCTGAGTGGCGGAAGGCGACAACTCAATCGGACTCCTCATTCTGAGGCTTCAACGACGCGCTGGGCTTGATCTTGGGCGGAGGCAGTTCTGCCCGCAGCACAGAACCCACACTGAGCGCAATGCTCTATTATTCCATGCATCTGTCTTAAATCAATCAGGTATCAGTCAGGTATCAGTCAGGTGCCAAACATCCTATAAAAGCCCATGAGATCGGATATTGTGGGCATGAGGTCAAGTCCTCTCAGCCTGCAGAGACCTCCTGAAGCGACTGAAATTTCATCATAAGCTTTGACATCGTCTTTTCGGACGCCCTCTCCGTTTATGAGAAGAGGGACCGGGTCTGCGCTGTGTCTGCGAATTGAGACAGGCGTGCTGTGATCCGCGGTGATCGTGATGATAGCATCTGTTTCAGTGAGTGATGGGATCAATTCACTGTCTATGCGCTCTATCATGCTGGCTTTCCCATGAAAATCACCATCGTGCCCAAAATTATCTGTCGCTTTAACATGTAAGAAAACGAGATCATATTTTTTAAGTGCGTCAACTGCTGCTTTTGCCTTGTTTTTCAGGTTTGTATCTGCTCTGCCTGTCGCACCTTTGACATCAATTGTCTGTATGCCGAGGAACTTTGCCACTCCTTTGTACAGAGATGCGCCTGCAATGAAGCATGCACGGAATCCGAAGTGCTGTTCAAAAGGCTCAACTGACTTATAAGTGCCTGCTCCCCGCAGAAGAAGTATGTTTGCCTTGGGAATTCCCTTTTCTGCACGCTCTCTGTTCTCTTCATGTGAGTCCAGTATTTTGAATGAGAGCTCGACAAACTTGTTCACGATGTTTGCTGTTCTCACTGCCGGTTCATCATTTCTCAGGGGCCTGCATTTTCTCGGCTTCATGCCCTCCTCATGAGGGTCAACATCAGACACGAGATGTGAGAGGTTCTCCCCCCTGAAAACCACTGCGCAGCGATGGTCAACCGTGTGCTTCACACGAATCTCAACGCCATCTATCTCAACATTCAGCGCTTCTGCGAGTGAATCGCTTCCTATGCGACCCGCCCTGCGGTCAATAATGCTTCCATCCTCAGAGACTGTGGCGAAGTTCGCCCTGAACGCAACATCACCCTCACGAAAGTCCATTTCAGCACCGAGAGCCTCAAATGTGCCTCTTCCCGGATAGCACTGATAAGGATCGTAGCCGAGAAGTGCGAGATGTGCAGTGTCGCTCCCCGGAACAATACCGGGCGATATGACATCCATCTGTCCGTTTATCCCGTTTGCAGCGAGCTCATCAATATTCGGCTTTGAGGATGCCTGCAAAGGTGTCCTGCCGCCTGCAAAAGGGCGGTCTCCAAGACCGTCGCACACAACAAGAACCGCCTTCGCCATGCCTGTTAATTATCCCTCAAAATGAAGAATCCTTCGGGGCTTTTCATTTTATTCATTCTTTTCATCAAAATGAAGCGGCGGGGAGCGTGATGGCAGTGAAAGTGGCAATTGTGGGAGGGGGAGTTGCGGGTCTTGCATCTGCATACTGGCTTGCAAGGAAAGGATTTTATGTGAGCGTTTATGAGCGGCATCGTGAAATAGGCTTCAATCCAGACGGCGTGAGGTGTGGAGAGGCACATCTCATAAGGGAGAATGAACAGATTTATCCGCCAAAAACAGCTGTGAGCAAAGAAGTAAAAGGCGTTCTTCTGCACGCAGCCGGCAGGAAATACACAGTGACTCCGAAAAATGCACGGATGGTTGTGCTTGATAAGCCGAGATTCCTGAGGTTTCTCGCTGATATCGCAGAAAAAGAGGGAGCAGAGATAATAACAGGCAGGCGCATAAGCACAAAGCGCGACATCGGTGAAAATCATGACATCATCATAGATGCGTCGGGATGCAAGCCCGTTTTCAAGTCGCTTGAAATCAGCAGATGCGGCATCACATATCAGGAGACCATTGAGGACTGCAACATATATCCCGGAGACATGCTTGAGCAGTACTGGCTGCACGACAGACTCGGATATCTCTGGATATTCCCAAAAAACGACCGCACTGACACCGTAAATATTGGAGTCGGCTGGCTGATCACTGCAGATCGCGGCGCACGCCATGGCACACGCACTTTCCTGAAGCGATGGAAAGAGGAGCACGGAGTTGAGGGAGAAATACTGCGTAAAACCTCTGGAATTGTGCCTCTCGGCTATCAGCGACCGCTTATTGCGCATGATGTTGTTTTTGCAGGCGACGCATGCATGGGAGCAGACGAGCTCACCGGCGCCGGAATAATAAGAGCGCTGCACAACGCAAGAATAATTCCCGATTTCCTTCATTCAGCAAATATTAATGAACGTGCATATTTCAAAATGCTCGCATCAGATCCCACTTTCAGGCCCCTGCCTCTGTTCAGAACAGCGTGTTCCATATGCAAAATGCTCCCTCGCTCCCTGCTATACCCGATCCTCTTCAGGCTCACAGCAAAAAGGCTCAATTCAGAACTGGTGTGACCTCGGTTGAAAATAAATTTTCAACAGGCGATGTTCTCAATGCGGGGATTTGCCGGCAAGCGCCAGCAAGCACCAGCAAGCATTTTGCACCGCGACAGCCAGACATCGTGCGATTGTTGACAGTGGATCCGATCAGAGATCAGAATTCAGCAATTTTTTCATAAGTATTTTTGCATCTATCATGCCAATTTCACCCAGCAGTGCTGATTTCTCATCAAAACATCGCTTTTTTGCGGATCCCTTTTTTGCTTTTTTTGAATCATAAATTGCGAAAGGGACGGGATCGCTCGTGTGCGTTTTCAGAGAAACGGGTGTTGCGTGATCTGGCATGAGTAATATGCGATACTCATTGAACAGAGAGGACAGACCGTTCAGCATTTTTCCGACGATACGCCTGTCGAACTCTTCTATCGCTTTCACTTTGAGGTCAAAGTCTCCGATATGAGAGGCCTCATCCGGCGCCTCAACATGAACCAGCACGAAATCATGTTTCAGCAGGCATTCAAGCGCATGAGAGACCTTTCCCTCATAGTTCGTGTCTATGAATCCTGTGGCACCGGGCACTTCAATGACATCAAGCCCTATGCATCTGCCTATGCCCTTCACGAGCATCACCGCGGATATCACACATCCTCCGCTCACACCGTATCTTTTGAATGGTGGCATATTCGGCACGACGCCGCCTCCCCAGAGCCATATCATGTTCGCTCTCTTTTCTCTTGCCCTTTTCTCATTGATCTCATGGCCCTCAAGCACATCACGCGACGCGAGCACGATCTCACGCAGCATTTCATCATCAGGCAGTGTGATGGTTTCGCCGAGAACATCATGAGGCGGCGGCATGCTGCATTCTATCCTGCATCCCCTTATCACAAGCACATTCCTGTAGCTTACACCCGGATAAAACTCAATGTCCGCTCCTTTACGCCTCAATATCTCATTCAATCTCGGTTTCAAAGCGCGATTAAGCGCGTTTATCAGCTCCTCAGCCTCCTCACTGCTTATGTGTCCGCTGCTGTAATCAATCATCACATCTCCATCAACTGTTACAAGGTTGCATCTGAACACTGTGTCGTTCTCACTGAGCGGTATGCCCATTCCCATTGCCTCAAGCGGCCCTCTGCCCGTGTAATATCTGAGTGGATCATATCCGAGTATTGACAATATCGCAATGTCGCTGCCCGCCTCACATCCGCTCGGAATTGTCCTCGCAACGCCCATGTTACCTGAGGATGCGATGAAATCCATGTTGGGCGTATCAGCAACCTGCAATGGCGTCTTGCCATCTGGAATGTCCGCCATTCCGTCTCCTATAAGCAAAACATACTTCATTTCATCTTCATCTCTCATTTCATCTCTCCTTCCGTTTCGGGCGAACCGTGCCATGTCGTCACTCCATCTTTCGCACTTCCCTCTGTATCTCATTCAGCGCTCGCCACAGCACAACACAGATTGAGGATATCCATACAGTTATTTATCACTCATGCGCTAATAATCAATGGTGACGTAGATGGAGACGGATGTTCCTGTGAGGGAGGTGATGGTGAGGGACGTTGTCAAGGGGGATGTAAGCCTCACTGTTCAAGAAGCCGTGCGGATCATGCGTGAATACGATGTTGACAGCATAATCGTGATGAACAACGGAGAGCCTGTCGGGATAGTAACTGAGGGCGATATTCTGGATGAAGTTGTGAAGAAGGACCGCAAACCGAGCGAGGTGAGGCTCGGTGATATAATGACTTCACCTCTCTTCACAGTATCACCAGATGACAGTCTGTCTGATGTCGCGAGGAAGATGGCCGCGCTTCGCATTCGTAAGATGCCAGTCCTTGAGGATGGAGAGCTCGTCGGCTTTGTCTCTGATATGGACATACTTGCGATAAACACTGAGATGAACTCAATACTCACAGAACTCCTTGAGATGAACATAGGAAGAGAGATAATGCGAGCATCTGCGGATACGGAGGAGATAAGTCAGGGAATCTGTGAGAAATGCGGCTGCTTCTCAAGCGACTTGAGAATGAGAGACGGCATGATGCTCTGTGACAGCTGCCGAGATGAAACTGAGGAAGAGGGATAACAGGCCGAGCGATGAGCACCGGGAGCAGTGATACTTTATACCACAACCCATGACCCTACATCTCATCACCCTACATCCCATCATACATCATATCATATCACATCACACACCGTCGCCAGAGCAGAGAGAGGGATCAGTCGCGAATGCCCTCTCTCACGACTGAGAATACTGCCTCCCCTTCAGGCAGATATGGTGAATCAACAAGTCTTGCTATTCTTTTCTCCCCTTTTGACTTTCTGAGATAAATTCTGAATGTGGCAGTGTGTGCGACAATGTGCCCTCCGATGGGTTTTGTGGGGTCTGCGAAGAACACATCAGGTCTTGCCTGCACCTGATTTGTTATTATCACGACAGCGTTATACAGGTCTCCGAACCTCAACGCATCATGCAGGTGCTTGTTTATCTTCTGCTGTCTGTCTGCGAGTGTTCCTCTGCCCACATATTCTGTGCGGAAGTGTGCAGTTGCTGAGTCTATAACGAGCAATCTCACTGGTTTATCTGTTTTTTTAAGCTCTTCAGCGAGCTCTTTTGCCTTATCTATGAGGAGCATCTGATGATTTGAGTTGTATGCACGCGCCACATATATGTTTCGCAAAACTTCTTCACCGTCAAGTCCGAGAGCGGCAGCCATCTCGTTTATCCTCTCAGGTCTGAATGTGTTCTCCGTATCTATGATCACAGCGGAGCCGTTAAGACCTCCTTCATCCTCGGGAAGCTGCACATTCACAGCCAATTGATGTGCTATCTGCGTCTTCCCGCTGCCGAACTCACCATAGAATTCTGTTATTGACTGGGTCTCTACGCCACCGCCCAGCAGCGCATCAAGAGATTTTGAGCCTGTCGTGAGCTTTCCTATGTTCCTCCTTCGCTCCAGTATCTTCTCTCCGGTCTCAAATCCCCCTATTTCAACTGCGTCCCGCGCGGCATTTATTATTTTTATGGCAACTGTCTCGCTTATATCCGCCGAAGAAGCCAGCTCAGCAGGTGTAGCAACGGCGATCGCCTCAATTGATGTGTATCCCGCTTCCTTCAACTTCTCAGCAGTCGCAGAGCCAACACCGGGCAGCTCCTCAAGATCGGTCGGCTTTTCCCCCTCTCTGTCCATACCTCTTATTCTATCATGCGCTCCTATATATAATGAAGGCGGAAGAGAGCTCCCCTCCCGTCTGCTGTTCACGGCCACTGCTACTGCCCTCATGGACCCATTGAGCTGAGATCGGGTGTAAGCAAAGCGGAGCTGCTTTTGAATGCTGCGCTGCTGCGCTGCGCTGCGCTGCTGCGCTGTCACCATCCGTATCGCCTGCTTCTCATGTTCTCATGTTCCATGATGATGTCATCAACGGGTTTCATGCTCAGATCATCCCAGAAAACATTAACTTCTCCCTCAAATCTGCCAGCTGTGCGAACTCTCAACACGAGCTCGTTGTCGCCTTCCCTCAGATAAACAGGAATATCAACATGCAGCCACCCCTCTTTCACATCCGGAATGTGCTCAACGATCCATCTATCTTCAGTCTCGTTGTATCTCTCAACAACATACCCCATGTATCCCGAATCATCACCTGAAACGTCATCTGACAGTATGACAATGTCGTCAAGCACAACCTCCTTGATCAGCATCGCATGTTCCTCAGCCCTGTAATCATCACGCAGGTTGAATGAGAGGATGGCGATGCCCGATGAGGATGAATGTATGCGCTGCGTGATTGCTCCGAACTCTCCACTCTGTGATTCGCCGATGTGCTTTATGCAATACGAAGAAGGCGGAGAGACGAATGCATCGTGTGTCAGTGAACCCGCAAAGCTGCTTCCATTCCGTTCGAATTCCCATCCTGATGCGCTGCTCATATCTCCGTTCCTTATCTCAGGAGCTCGCTTCACACCATATCTCAGCAATGCATCCAGATAATCAGGGTCTATGACGCATGAAACATTATCAATTCTGAAATATCTGTATGGTCTTTCAGTTATGCGCTCTTTAAACAGCAAAAACTCCAAACTCTCATTATGACATACAATATCAGGCACAAATGATACCCTGTGTCGCACCTTTTCATCCTTTCCAACACCTATAAGATGGGTTGATATCGGATGACCTCCGAGCTCTATACGCAATATGTAATTGACGGCAATCCCCTCATTGTTCTCTATTTCCGCGATGATTTCCGTGGGTTTGCCCATGTGCAGATATGTCGGGTATATTGTTGTTCCATTTGCATCAAGTATGCGGAAGGAAGTTCCTATCTTATGGGCGACAGCTGTGATGGGTTCTATGCGCACATCATCCCACCACACTCTTATCGGGAACCCCTGAACCGCGGCATCGCATGACACGCGCAGTGTCAGGTTGTTATCCGCCGAGTAAAGCGTCAATGGCACTTTCACATGCTGCCATCCCTCATCCCCAGCAACATCATCCTCCCATATGACATCATCGTTGAGGATGACCTGCTTTCTGAAAACCCCCTTACGCTCCTCTTTATATGAGTCGCGGACACTGAACGATATCACAATGTTCGCGGGCAACAACTGCGACGCATCAGAGGGAATGGAGAATCTCTGCGATATCTCAGCATGGCAGCCGGCAGGCGATGCAGCATCCACATCCTCTGAAAATGCTGGAAACGCAATTTCATACGAGCAGAAAGGAGATACAGATGTCGCATTTGTGAACGCGCCGGTGAAGTTGGCATCACTCTCCTCATATGTCCATCCGCACCCAACAGAATTTTCACAGCATGCCTCCATATCTCCGTTCTCAATTTCGGGCATCCGTGGCAGAACAAATTTCTCAAGCACATCAAGATTGCTGTAGTTTATAGTGCATGGCAGCCAGAGACTGAATGATTTATAGGGTTTTCCATCCTCTCCTTTATTTGCATATTTATATGATGCATATGATGCAGATTGCGCATATGAACGAACAGGTGTGGCAAACAGCAGAAACTCCAGTTTCAAAAGTGAGCCAAGCTGATTTGGCGTTATTGTCAGTTTGTTGCGCCATTTCTCACCGTCATCAAGAGTTATCTCCCTCTGATGGAGCAGGTATCCATTCAGCCGGGCTTGAATTGTGTAATGCATGCGCTCCTTCTCATGATTTTCTATTTCAGCGATGAAATCCACAGGTTCGCCGAGATGCAGCTCCTTCAGATATTCGGCAGTTCCTTCAGCGTTGAGTATATGGAATATCGTTGCTTTCTCCTTTGTGTATTCAAAAAGCGGTTCTATGCGCACATCATCAAACCAGCACGAAACCATCTGAAATCGCTTGGCATCCTTCTTCGCATATAGGCGAAGGGACACCCTGTTTTCTCCCGCGTCAAATGTCACGGGTATCTTCACATGCTGCCATCCCTCATCCCCAGCAACATCATCCTCCCAGACGACTATGTCATTAATGAGCACCTGCTTGAACAGGTATCCCGACGGTCCTTCAGCTCTGAATGAATCAGAGACACTGAATGAAAGTGTTGCGACACCTTCGCGCTCAGCAAACAATTTCTGCGATATTCCGCCGTGATAGCCCCTCGCAAGCGAAGCCTCGGCCGGACATATGATGTGATATGTGCTGTTGGGAAATGCCTTCAGCTGGACATCCAGTCTCAGGCGTTCTCCACCATTCACATGAAATTCAATGCGCTCACCATACACATTCGGAATCACTTCCAGACATAGATGACCGGGCATTACATCCATCTCAAAGTATCCGTGATCATCAGTGACTGTCCTTTTTTCATATCCTCCTGAAACAACGCTTCCGTTCTTTATTTCACTCACAACAACGCTCACATGCGGTATGCTTACGCCTTTACATCTCACATATCCCGTTATGGTTGCTGGTGGGGGTATCCTCTCAAGAGAAAACGGTATGCTCACAGTCTCGTTGTGCGATATGTTCAAAACAGTGCTGCTCGTGAAGTATCTCTCCTTACGCACATCCAGCTGCACGGTTCCGGCGACAACACGCATCTCATAATAGCCCGAGGCATTGCTTATCGTGTAGTTATGATATCCGAACTCCTCATTGCGAACCTGAACATATGCGTTTGGGAGAGGCATGCCTGTTGAATTGTCGTATATGCGCCCGCACACGATTGCATCAGCTTCCGGCTTCCTGTCCAGGCGCACCACAACATGCGCTTCCGAAGAAGGCTGAAGGTCCTCCGTCGTGGAGTTCCCCATATATCCATAAGCGCTCGCTGATATGCGGGTTTTTCCAGCGACAACATTCACTTCAAAATATCCTCCTTCATCAGTCATGAGCTGTTTTCTGAAGCCGAGCTCGCTCTCCAGGATAACGCTTGCATTCGCAATCCCCTCACCGGTCTCATTGTCGACAACATGTCCCCGCAGATTGCAGATGGGCATTCCCTTCCTGTCAAAAGTCGGCGCACTCTCATTTTCATTTTCAGTGCTCTCATTCAGAACAGCAAGCTCCTTCAATGTCATGTTGAAAATCCTCACAGGCGGAAGAGAGAAATTCAGCATGACACCCCCTTCATCAGCTCCTCTCGCATCAAACTCCTCATCCATGCGATCATATCCTCTCACCTCGCATGAGATCCAGAAGTGATCCCGTATCAGACGCAACTCATAATATCCCCGCTCGTCCGTGAGATTCCATTTCTCATATCCGTAGTGATTGCTCACGTGCACCTTCGCGTTCGGTATCGGCATGCCAGTCTCGTTGTCGGTGACATATCCGCGCACAGTCACATTCTCAACATACATGTGGAATTTTGTGAAATAACCCCTGAAATTCGCGTTCGTCTCAAATGTCCAGTTTGAATTCGCCTCCATATCTCCGTTATCAACATCAGGCGGCGATCGCAGCGCATAATGCTTTATTCTATCGAGATTTTCATAATCAATCTCCGAATCCACCCTCAAATGAACACGACGATAGGGCGACGACAGATCATCTCCCTTAAAAAGCAGAAACATCAACTTCATGTTCCTTCCAACATGCTTCGGCACAACATACACAGTTTTCTTCCACTTATCATTGTGATCAAGCGCTATTTTCTGCTCATACAATATATATTTTCCCAATACTATCCGCAACATATATTCAGTAGGTGCATGTTCATAGTTTTCCACACCCACAATAACGGGAGCTGGCTCCAAAAGGTGAATTGACTTCGGATAATTTTCGGCCTTACCCTCCTTTCCAAGTATATAAAACGCTGTGAACCTCTCCTTCCCATACATTTCATATATAACTTTTGCATATGCAAACATACTGCTCGCTATGATGATTGAGCCTATGAGCGCAATTAAAAGCGCTTTTTCTATGTCGCTCATCTCCACTCTCTCCCTCAGAGGTGCGAAAAACGAGAGTATCATGGGGATCGTGACGCCGTATCTCTCCTCACGAGGAGTCAGAACCCTTATAATCAATGTTATGAGTGTTAGGAAAAGTGTTATCATTGAGAGTGAAATCACTATTGAGTAGGGTCTGAGGCGCAATGGAGTCACGCTTATTGCGAAGCCATCAAAAACTGTTATCGCAATGCTCATCCCCACGCTCAGCACAAATCTTTCAATGCCGCTTATCTCATTTCTGCGTGGGAACATAGCAGATATGAGCACATATCCCGGCAGGAACAAAAGCAGCAGAAGGGCAAAAGGTATGCGCAGCACAGTCTGGTTGAACGGCGACACCAGAACAAAAAGATATGCAAGCGCAGTGAAAAGCATCACAAAATACAAATCCACAGATTTCCACACATCAATTTCAGACTCACAATCACAACCGCTCGCCGATCTGTCCATCGCATCATCAACCGCTCATTCGCATCATCAACCGCTCATTCGCATCAACTCAATCATTATCAATTATCAATCATCAATCATCAGCATCACGGGCTAATGGGCGTTCCCCCTTCCGCAGTTGCAGTATTTGATCACATTGCATTGATCTCAAAATATCCTTTTCCATAACCTCCACAGAGATCATATACCTCATTTCTCATATCTCATCAACCGGTCGCTCAAAGGTGAATGTTTCCTCAGTTTAACACTGAGCAGGACTTCGCATTATGTTGATCTCCGTCTGCCTATGCATCAGAATTCACAAACAGGAAATGATGGGTTCTCAGATATTTCAGGAATAAAAGTTGCAGAAGCAATTTTCAGCTTGGGGAATCAGAAGGATCAAAACCTCTTTCATTCATCTTGGCTGCCCGGGAGGCTCGCCTGTGTGACTCTGTCGGGGGAGGTCTTAGGGCCACACATCGTATATGATCTGAAGAGATAAGACGAGCACGCCCAACAGGATGCCTGCCAGTATCACAGCCATCGGAGATATCTTGATTGCGGATTCCTCAACATCGTAATACCGCATGAGTCCTGCGGAAGACATCAATCCAGGACCTTCGCCCTTTCCACGACTTCCTTTTCTCCTCTCCTCACCTTTCCTCGCACCTTTCTTGCTGCTGCCTCCCGCACCTCTGCCACTTCTGCTGCTCCCACCTTCGCCTGCTTTCTTCTGCCTCGCCATCTCCGAACATGTTGCATCCTTAAATTTAATTTAATATTGTTTTTCATAGCAGAATTTCTCATAGCAGAAGGAGAGGCGGGTGGGAATTATTTATGGGTATGGGGCTGGCGGGTCCCTGCTGTGGAGATTATCTGATAAGGTGTATGATTGTGTGCGTGGGTGTTATGCGAGCTCCAAGCGAGCACACTCTACGGATCATCATATGCAGTGCTGTGAATGGATTGTTGAGTCTGCGTTGATTCGACAGCTTGCGAGCACATGCAGGTATGAGGATGAAGGAAGGATCAAATCTGTTCTGTTCTGTTATCAGAGCGCGTATATATCAGCAGGAGATGTTGTGATGGGATGTTGTGATAATCTCAAGGCAGAGATCAGGCTTCGTCAACTGTAATGTAGGGGGGCGCATGGCAGTCACAATCCCGCGGGGAGTAGAATCGCTTGTGGATCTGGAATATCATCATAAGATTCAATCGTCGGCAACCTTTATATATGGGGAGCATGATCATAGATTCGAGAGGAGGCATCGCTGAGGG
>JAOQIN010000036.1 GCA_026134085.1 Candidatus Methanoxibalbensis ujae | reverse complement strand
AGAGGAGATTAAAGGCAACATCTCCCCAAACTTACAGCGGGACGAAGCAGAAGACCGGATCAGGAACGTTGCATACAGCATAGACTTTGCATACAGCACAGGAAAGCCGGCGGACGGGCGGAGGGTGTGGGTGTGGTGTGGGTGTGGGGTGAGGATGTGGGGTTACAGTGCGTGGAAAAGAGATAAAGAAGCAGTGACCGGAATGCATAGCTGTGACGATACGATGTGGGCTGTCTTTGGCAGTTGCGAGGTTGCTGGTGTATGTCGTGCCGTGTGAGTGTGTGCGATGTTCAGAAGTTGAACCCTCTCAAATAATAATAGAGGGAAGCGAGCGAATTCAATAAAATATTTCTACGCACAATGTGAAATGAGGGAGATCTCATGTGAGTGAGCTTTTGATTCTGTGCGTGGACCGCGACAATGATGTTGGTGAGAAGGCGAATATAGAGACGCCCGTGGTCGGACGGGATGCTGTCTTCGATGCAGCTGTGAGACTGGCGTTTGCTGATCCTGAGGATTCCGATTTGAATGCGATGTTTGAATCTCTGCGCATATACAATGAGATGCGGAGAAGACATCAGGATGCTGAGATAGCGCTTATCGCTGGCGATATAAATGTGGGAATCATTTCAGATATGAAAATTGCGGAGCAGACAGATCAGGTTATGGGCATAACAGGTGCGAAAAAAGTCATACTCGTCACCGACGGCACGGAAGATGAGGAGATCGTCCCCATCATTCAATCCAGGATGACCATAGATGCTGTCCGCAGGGTTATAGTGAAGCAGAGCAAACCATTGGAAAGCGGATTTTATATGATAAGGCGGCTTTTTGAGGAGAAGAGGTTCATCCGCTCTTTCATGCCACTCATGGGGCTTATGATGCTGGCATTCTCAATATCAATATTTTTTGGTTATTCTGAGCTCATCATAGGCGGGATAATAGGTATCATCGGATTTTACATGCTGCTCAAGGGTCTTGGACTGGAACAGGTTGCTATTGATCTCATACATTCACTCAAAACATCGCTATACTCGGGAAAACTCACATTCATCACATACATCTGCGCAGCCATACTGCTTGTTGCAGGCACTTTTCAAGGAGCACTCGCGAGCTCGGAGATTCAGATTTCTGGTGTTCTGTTTAAAGAGTTTGAAAACATAATTCTGATAACTGTATTTGTGAAATCCGCTTTGTGGTGGTATGTATGCGCCTGCATAGCGCCTTTGATAGGAAAAATAATTAATATGATGCTTGAAGGTGAGCAAATAGTGCGGCAATGGACTGTTCTGTTCTCCACGGTCGCATCCGGAATCCTCATATACGGTGGCAGTGAGTGCCTGCTGGCCATAAGCGGCGTTGAAGGCAATCCATGGGCGGGATATCAGATGCTCTTCTTCTCAATAATCGGCGCAATCATCCTGTATCTCATAGGCGTCAGGATAGCGGAATACGCAAGGACATTATATGAGAGAGACAATCCGCAGCACAACAAAGAGCGAGGATGATGCAACCTCATGATCATGCCATCCCATCATTTTTTCATCCCATCATTTTTTTTCCTCCTTCAGTTTCAGTATTTTTGCTGCGAGGATTGCAGCGTTTTCACCGTTATCTATGCCGACAACTGCGACAGGGACGCCGGAAGGCATCTGAACCATTGAGAGAAGCGCATCAAGCCCCAGCAGAGGACCGCTTACAGGAACGCCTATCACGACTTTATTCGTTTTTGAGGCTATGACGCCCGGAAGGGCGGCGGAGAGGCCGGCGATCGCAATGAACACGGAGATCTCATCTGATCTCTCACGCAGATATCTGTCAAGCTCCTCAGGCTGTCTGTGCGCTGAAATCACTCTCAGCTCATATGATATCTGCTCCCTTTCAAGCACATTCACAACACGCTCTGCAACATGCATATCCCGTTCGGAGCCCAAAATGACAGAAACTTTGCTCATTTCCCATCCTCCCCTTCACTTCATCCTCGCAATCATTTTTTTCATCTTTAAGGTAGATAGGTGTGGTGTGTGTTGTGTGGAGTTGCCGCGGCGTCGCATGTGGAGATGGTTGTGATGAACTCTGAATATGAGAAAGTGAAGAACGAGATATTGCACATCCTTGAGGGGAATGCCCGTGCTCGTGAGAGTGAGATAAGCAGGATGCTCGGCATTTCTGAGGAGGAAGTCAAGCGCATCATTGAGGATTTGGAGCGCAGAGGGGTGATAAGAGGATACAGAGCGGTGATAGACTGGGAGAAAGCGGGGGTTGAATGCGTCAGAGCTCTCATAGAGGTGAAGGTGTCTCCCGAGCGGAGCACGGGATACGACACCATCGCTGAGAGGATAGCAAAGTTTCCAGAAGTCAAGACTGTGAGACTTGTGTCAGGCGAATATGACCTCTCTGTGCTTGTTGAGGGCAAGACCATGCGCGATGTCGCTTATTTTGTCGCCGAGAAGATCGCACCTCTTGAGCGTGTCCGGGAGACAGTCACGCATTTCCTTCTGAAAACATATAAGGAGGAGGGCATACTTTACGAAGATGAAAAGGAGAACAGAAGACTCACGATATCACTGTGATTATGGAGTGATTATGGAGTGATGAGTGGTTGGTGTGATGAGTGGTAATGCAGGCGAGGATGTGGTAATGCAGGCGAAGATAACTGACAGGTGATAAATGGTGATAAAGATGCGCACCTCAATGCATGATAAGATTTCTGAGAGAGTGATGCGCATTCGTGGCTCCGGCATCCGTGAGTTCTTTGACATCGCGCAGCGTATGAGCGATGTGATATCGCTTGGTGTGGGTGAGCCGGATTTCACCGCACCGTGGAGTGTTCGTGAAGCATGTATATATGCACTTGAGAAGGGTTACACATCATATACGAGCAATTGGGGTATTCTGGAGCTGAGAGAGGCAATTTCAGACATGATATACAAGGAAACAGGAGTGTATTACAATCCCGAGAACGAGATAATTGTCACTACAGGCGTCAGTGAAGCTGCTGATATTGCAATTCGCGCTGTTATAAACGCGGGAGATGAGGTCATTCTGCATGAGCCATCATATGTGTCATATGAACCATGCACCATTTTCGCTGGAGGCGTCCCCGTGTCTGTGAGGACGCGCGTTGAGGATGAGTTCAGGCTGAACGCTGATGCGCTTGAATCAAAAATCACCGACAGGACGAAGGTTCTCATACTGAATTATCCGAACAATCCGACAGGCGCAATAATGCGCAGAAAGGACCTTGAGGAAATTGCAGATGTTGTGTGCGAACACGACCTCATCGTGATATCAGATGAGATATACAGCAAACTCACATATGAGGGGAAGCATGTGAGCATAGCATCTCTCGATGAGGAGATGAAAAACAGGACAATAATGCTCAATGGATTATCAAAATCTCATGCAATGACAGGTTTTCGCATAGGATTCGCTTCTGGAAGTCCCGTAATAATAGAGGCAATGATGAAAATACATCAATACACAATGCTGTGCGCACCAACAACAGCTCAAATCGCTGCATTGGAGGCTCTGAGAGATGAGAATTCCGTTGAGAGGATGGTTGCAGAATATAACAGGAGGCGTCGTATGATTGTTTCGGGTCTTCGTGATATCGGTCTTGACTGTTTTGAGCCGAAGGGTGCTTTCTACGCATTTCCCTCGATCAGGAGCACTGGCATGACTTCCGAGATGTTCGCGCGGAATCTCCTTTTTGAGGAGCATGTGGTTGTGGTTCCCGGAAATGTCTTCGGTGATTCTGGTGAGGGATTCATAAGATGCGCTTACACTCTCTCACAGCATAAAATAAGGGAGGCACTCTCCCGTATTGAGAGATTCATTGACAGACATTGCAGATGCAGATAGGGATCAGATAGGGATCACTCTGCCTGATCACTCTGCCCCGCCGCTCCTGAAAGCGTCAATGCCCTTTCTCGTGTTTTCAAGAAGCAAGGAAGCGAGTTTCTGATGGGGAAATGTGCCCAGTCCGCAGTCCGGTCCGATATATTTCACGCGCTCACCGAAAGATGATAGCGCTTTTTCAAGTCTTTTCCTTATGATATCCGCGCTGTTGAACTCCTCAATCACCTTTTTCAGATTTTTCTCCCTGAAAACATCAGTGTGATATTTTTCATCATATTCAGCAGCCATGCGCAGAATGTCGGTCCTCGCGATGCCCGCTCGCAGGAATTTATCATATGACTCCAGGCTTTTTCTGTCTATTATGTCGAGGAATGAAGGATTGGCAGCGGATTCAATGCCTATTATGCCGATTGTGCGTGTGTTGAGGGCGCTCTCATAGAATATGGGTGAATGAAGGTGTATTTGCGTGTCAATACCGCGCTTGAATGCGAACTCAGCTGCGATATCAAGCGCTTTTATTATGCATTCATCCCTTTCTATTCTCGGATCAATGCCAAGAGATGGTTCATCAATGCAGACACATGCAATCTCAAAATTCTTTGCGTTCTCTATCGCATTTCTCACAAACTTCTGAACTGATATAGCTATGTTTCGCAGTATGTCATCGTAGACAGGCGGCTCAAACATCTTGTAATAAAGCTCAACAGGACCTGTCACGCATATTCGTATGCGTAGTTTCTCGCCTTTTTCTTTTTTGTAATGCGCTGCAAATTCCTCCAGGAGATAAACTTCGGGTATTCTGGCATGCTCATCTCTTATCAAAAATGGCTCCTCAGTCCTTGCATCATCCGTAAGAGGGTCCGTATACTGCGATATCATGTCATGAAACTGCGGGTAATTCGGCAGCTCAACTCCTGAACTTATCTTCTGTGCCATCGCATCGCTCACAATTGCCTTCACCTCTTCACCGCTCTCCATCAGTGCTTTTTGTATGTGCTCTCTGCTCACTCCTTCGGGCGGAGGATAACTGCCGACATCGTCAAAAACGGGTTCTTCAGCACTCCTGAGAATCATGTCTTAACATCCCTCGACATCCCTTAACATCATTAAATATTCATTGCATTATCTTCATTACATTATCACTGCATCGCAATATTATCGCTCGCTGCATATCTTATCGCTCGCTGCATATCACAGCCCACGAAGCCCATCACAGCCAACGGGATCGCCCATCTTCCGACGCCGGATATTCCATGAACCTGTTCTGCATAATGCCATCAAACAATGTCAACAGATACGACTCTATCAGCCTCATCAACATTCATAAGCCGTGCACCCTGCGCATTTCTGCCCTGAACAGGGACATTTTTTGAGGAAATTCGTATTATCATTCCAGCAAATGTCGCCATTAATATGTCTGGATTGCCTGTAATTGCTCTGACCGCGACGATATCTCCTGTTTTTTGTGTAATTTTGAAATTTATGATGCCTTTTCCACCGCGATGTGTCTCTCTGTATGCGCTGACTGGTGTCTTTTTGCCATATCCTCTCTCTGTGATTGTGAGTATGTGAGTTTCCTCATGTCGTCTCTTGCGACTGTGAGATCTCCGTGCGGTGCTCTTCCTCACGGATTCCACGCTTACGACCTCATCATCGTCCTCGAGACGAATTCCTATGACTCCCGCTGCATATTTGCCCATATCCCTGAGCTCGTCAACTGGAAACATGATGAGTTTGCCTTTCCTCGTACCTATTATTATGCGCTCATCTGGTTGTGTTATGAGAGAGGAATTCCATTTATCAGCGGTGCCATTATGAACGAGTGTGACATCGGCAAGCGCATCATTTTCAGCAATTTTCACTGCGATGACTCCACTACTCCGCAATGATCCGAACAGAGACAGTGGGGTTCGCTTTATAATACCTTTTTTCGTCACGATAACTACGGAATATGAATCCATTTCTCTCTCTATATCCTCAGATAAAGGGAGAACTGCTGATATTTTTTCATATTCACTCATTCCTGCGAGGCCAGGAATGTTTTTCAGTTTCACTGATGAGGCATATCTTCCACCACGCTCCGGTATCTCATATGCAAGTGTCTGGAATGCCCTTCCCTGTGAAGTGAAGAGCAGAATTTTCTGTCGTGTGGTTGCGTGAACGATTTTTATCAAATCGTTTCCTTTCAATCTCACGCCTTTTCCTCCTCTGCTCTGCCGCTTCAATGATATTGGAGCTCTGCTCACACCTGATTCTGAGATGACGAGCATTATATGCATCTCCTCAACGAGGTCACGCACGCTCAGCTGCTTCTCCTCAGCCATTATGCCCGTTCGGCGTGCATCACCGTATTTCCTCTTGAGCTCCTGAAGCTCACTCTTTATCTCCTTCAAGACAGCCTTCTCGTCAGAGAGAAGTGATCTCAGGCTCTCCATTCTTTCAGATATTTCGGAGATCTGGCGCTCGACCTTCTCACGCTCAATCGCGCTCAATCTTGATATCTTCATGTCAAGTATATGCGATGCCTGCTCATCACTCAGCGAATATAGCTTTTTAAGCGTGTTTATTGCGGATGCTGAGTTTTCAGATGCTTTCACAAGCGATATAATTTCCTCAATATGAGATATAGCTATGAGAATTCCCTCAAGAACATGCTTCCTGTGTTCCAACTGTCTCAATTCATGCCTGAATTTTCTTGTAAGGACTTCTCTGCGGTGATTTATGTAGCATTTCACCATATCCTTCAGAGACAATATGCGTGGTTCGCCGTTGACAAGTGCGAGATTGATTATTCCGAATGATGTCTCAAGTGATGTGTGCTTATACAACCTGTTGAGCAATATCTCCGCGTTTGCGCCAGATCTGAGCTCAAGTGTGATTCGCATTCCTCTCCTGTCGGACTCATCTCGCAGAGAGACAACACTCTCAGTGTTTTTTTTGAGAAAAGCTGCTATCTCCTCGAGAAGCCTGCTCTTGTTCACCTGATACGGAATCTCGCGTATAACAATCCTGGAACCTCTTCGATCACGCTCTATGTCAGCTCTTGCTCTTATTCGCACAGTTCCTCTTCCGGTTTTATATGCGTTTTTTATGCCTTCCAGACCTATTATAATGCCACCTGTCGGAAAATCAGGACCTTTTACAATTTCCATAAGCTCTTCAATGCTCACATCAGGCTCATCAATGACCTTTATGATGCAATCAACCATTTCGGAGAGGTTATGAGGGGGTATGTTTGTTGCCATTCCGACTGCTATGCCAGAGGAACCGTTCACGAGTAAATTTGGAAATTTAGCGGGCAGCACCTCAGGCTCTTTCAGTGTGCTGTCGAAGTTGGGCCGCCAGTTGACCGTTTCCCTGTCAATATCAGCGAGCATCTCCTCGGCAACCTCTGAAAGTCTCGCCTCCGTGTATCGCATTGCAGCAGGCTCATCGCCGTCAATGCTTCCGAAGTTTCCCTGACCATCAACGAGCGTGTATCTCATCGTGAAATCCTGAGCGAGGCGGACCATGGCATCGTAAACCGCGGTGTCTCCGTGAGGATGATATTTGCCGAGAACCTCACCGACAATCCTCGCGGATTTCTTATATGGACTGCGATGCCTCAACCCGAGCTCGTGCATCGCATACAGAATCCTGCGTTGAACGGGCTTCAAGCCGTCTCTCACATCAGGAAGCGCCCTGCCGACAATGACACTCATGGCATACTCCAGATAGGACTTCTGCATCTCCTCCTCAACACAGACCTCAATGATGTTCCCTGCCTCAGACACAGACATATTATTACATAATACGGGAGACATAAAATGGCAGACGACATAAAATGGCAGCGAGGCAAAAAAGAGGAGATGGCAATGATAAGAGTCGGCGTCATAGGTGGCTCGGGATACACAGGAACAGAACTGCTGCGCCTCCTTCTGACACATCCGGCAGTTGAGATAACAGTTGTGACATCGAGACGCCATAAAGGCAAGAAGGTTCATGATGTGAACACACATTTGAGACCTTTTGCAGATATTGAATACGAAGATGTAGCTGTGAAGGAAATAGCGAGGAGGTGTGATGTTGTTTTCACTGCTGTTCCGCACGGAGTTTCCATGAAATATGTTCCTGAACTGCTTGAAAACGGCGTTAGAGTGATAGATTTGAGTGCTGATTACAGGTTGAAATGTGAAGAATATGAGCGAATATACGGGAAGCATGAGGATGAAGCGTTCAGAAGAGGGGAGAGGGAGGCTGTGTATGGTCTGACTGAGATACATCCTGAGGTGTCATCGGCAGTGCTTGTTGCGAATCCCGGATGCTATCCGACAGGTGCCATACTTGCGGTTGCGCCTATTGTGCATGAGTTTGATGTGTGTTGCACAGTCATAGATGCGAAATCTGGCATATCAGGAGGCGGCTCTGAGCCATCTGCTCGCAGTCATTTCCCCAATCTCGCGGAGAACATCATACCCTATGATGTGACAACACACAGACACACAGCTGAGATCCGTCAGGAAATCCTCAGATACAGAGATGTGCGTGTGCACTTCACGCCCCATGTCATCCCCACAATCAGAGGCATACTCACAACCGCACATGTTTTCATCCGCGGACATGCGGATCGTGAAGACATAAGAGAGGCATATGAACACTTCTACGCAGACTGCAAATTCATACGCATATTGAATGATGTGCCATCTCTCAGAGATGTGAGAGGCACAAATTTCTGCGATATTTGGTTTGATGTTGAGGAAGCCGGAGGAGATGAGGTGAGAGCAGTTGTGATCTCAGCGATAGATAATCTTGTGAAAGGGGGTGCTGGTCAGGCAATTCAGAACATGAATTTGATGTTCAAAATGCCGGAGGAGGAAGGTCTGTGGTTTCCGGGGATTGTCCCATGAAGCCCCGGGAGGGATTCGAACCCCCGACCTAGTGGTTACAAGCCACTCGCTCTTCCCGCTGAGCTACCGAGGCCCCGATGTGAGCCACCCCTCCTCTTATTACGGCAGCGAGGGATGGCCCGCAGTCCCCATTTATTTGGAGACAAAAGCTATTTAAATTTAACTCATCAGCCTCCCCTTTCGCATCCTTTCGCATGCTGCGAGCAACATAAGGCGTTTAAATATGAGGAGCGCGAAAGGAGGAGCGATGGAACAGGAGTGGGAGCGAGGAAACCTGCATGACTTGGAGCGAGAGGTAATTTTCAACGGGACATGCTGCTTCTGCGGAGCATGCGGTGCGTTCTGCCCGGAATATATTTTTTACGAGGAGGAAACGCCTCTCACTCGCCAGAAATGCTACGAAATCTTCGGTGCGTGCTACGACTTCTGCCCTCGCACATTTCTGCCAGTTCTTGAGATTGAGCGGAAGGTTTTCGGAGGCGTGAGAGAGGACAAACTGCTCGGCTTCTACAGAAGTGTTTTCATGGCTCGTGCGAAAGATGAGAAAATTCTCGCAATTTCGCAGGACGGCGGTGTCGTTTCCGCTCTGCTGATTTTCATGCTTGAGCGGGGTCTTGCTGACGCTGCCGTTGTCGCTCGCAAATGCGGAGACTGGGGCGTTGAGCCCGCGGTAGCAACAAAGAGAGAAGAAGTGCTGGAATCCGCAGGCTCAAAATACACGCAGTGTCCTTCGCTTCTCGGCTTTGGAGATGCTCTCCGTGAGGGCTACGAGAAAATTGCGTTTGTTGGTCTGCCGTGTCATGTTCAAGCGCTGCGCAAGGTTCAGCTCTCGCCGTTTTTTGACTTCAACAGTGCATCAGAACGCATAAGCATCATCATCGGTCTGCTCTGCACAGAAACTTTTGACAGCACTCTTCTCTTTAAGAAGCTCTCAAACGAGGGAATTTCGCCTTCTGAAGTGAAGAAGTTTGACATCAAGCGTGGAAAGTTCATCGCAGTTCTGCGAAGTGAAGAGCGTTTTGAGATTCCAGTGAAGGAGATGGCGGATGTTGAGCGTTCTGCATGCTCTTTCTGCTACGATTTCGCTGCTGAGCTTGCTGACATCTCAGTTGGAGGAGTTGGCTCGCCGGACGGCTTCTCAACGGTCATCGTGAGGAGCGAGAGGGGAGAGAAGCTGCTTTCTGATGCTGAAGAAGCGGGTTTTATTGAGTGCGGGGAGCTCTCTGCGGAGAAGATAGAGGAAGTTCGCAAGAATGCGCTGCGAAAGAAGCGAAGGAACCTGAAGAAAATTCAAAAGAAGGCGGAATCGCTCAAAATTCTGAACCTGCTCGTGAAATTGGAAGATCTGGAGCGCCTGCTCGATGTGTGGTAGCATAGAGATGCTGTGTCGTATGTCGAGTGTTCTGTGTTGTGTGTTCTGTGTCCTGTGTCCTGAGTGGTGTGTTGTGAGTGTCCTGAGTGAAAGGCGTGAGAAAGGGTTGAGGTGCGGGAAATGGAGGAGATTTTTAAGCGAGGTGTGCTGACGCTTGAGGGATTTGAGAATGTGCGGATTTTCATAGGAAAGATAGAGGAGGAAGAGGAGGAATGGGAGCCGATGGGACCGACGCCGATGCCCGCGATTTCAACGATTCGCTCCTGGGATTTCAAGTTACTGCGTCGCTACAAGCCTTTCTATGCGCCATTCTGCGATTTCTGCTGCCTCTGCACATTCGGTAAGTGCGATTTAACGGGCAACAAGAAGGGTGCTTGCGGCATCAGAATGGACGCACAGCAGGGAAGAATCGTGCTTCTCGCATGCATTATCGGATGTTCCGCGCACTGCGGGCATGGGAGGCACATGCTTCACGAATTGAAGAGGAAGTTCGGTGATGTTGAAATAGATTTTGGACCTGAAGTTGATATTGAAGCGCCATTAACCCGCCTTATCTGCGGCATAAAGCCCCGCAGGATAAGCGATTATGAGAGAGTTTTTGATTATGTAGAAGAGGAACTGGTGCAGTTGAGCGATGCTTTGCACACAGGTCAGGAGGGTTCTTACCTTGATTTTGAGTCCAAGGCGCTTCATGTCGGAATGCTTGACTCGCTGAGCAAGGAAGCAGCAGACATCATACAGATGGCAGCCTACGGGATGCCCTCAAGCAAGGAGGGAGGAGGTCCTGATGTTCCGCTTGTTGAAGTTGGAATGGGCGTCGCTGACACAACGAAAGCTGTCATCCTCGTCATAGGACACAATGTCGTGCCTGCCGCTTCAATTGCTGATCACATGGAGGAAAGCGGGCATGAGGAAGAGATTGAGCTCGTGGGAATATGTTGCACCGCTCACGATGTCACGAGATACAAACCGAAGGCGAAAATCATTTCAGCACTCGGCAGGCAGCTCCGTGTGATAAGAGCGGGAATCGCAGATGTGATTGTTGTGGATGAGCAGTGCATACGGGCGGATGTCGTTGAATCTGCGAGCAGGGTGCATTCACCCGTGATTGCTACGAACGAGAAGGCGATGCACGGCTTGGAAGACCGCACGGATGACCCCGCAGATGAAATTGTTGAGGATTTGGTGAGCGAGCGAGTGCCCGGTGTTGTGATTCTGGACGCTGAGAAAGTCGGCGAAGTCGCAGTGAAGACGGCTTTGCGAATGAAGGACAAGCGTCGTAAAATGCGAATAATTTTGAGCGATGAGGAATTTCAGCGCTGGGTGGGAGAGTGCATTCAATGCGGTTCCTGCACGCTTGCATGCCCTCTCGGCTTGAGAATCGGTGAGGCGAATGCTAAAGCCGCATCAGGAAATAAAGAGGCGCTCGCCTCCCTCTTTGACATCTGCGTCGGATGCGGTCGCTGCGAGCAGGTATGCAAGAAGAATATTCCGATAATTGATGTGATCACGAAGGCAGCACACCCACAAATAAAGGAGGAGAGGGGGAAAATAAGGGTCGGTCGCGGTCCTATTTGGGACAGTGAGATAAGAGAAGTCGGCGCTCCCATCGTTTTAGGAACAATTCCCGGTGTAATTGCACCTATCGGATGCGGGAATTATCCCAATGGAACAAAAGATGCGTGGCTGATTGTTGAAGAGTTCGCATCACGCAACTACATCGTCACACTTACGGGATGCATGGCGATTGACGCTGCGCTCTGGAAGGACGAGGAGGGTAAAACGGTCTACGAGAAATATCACGGCAGATTTGACGCCGGTGGCGTCCTGAACATCGGCTCCTGCGTCGCAAATGCGCACATTCACGGCGCTGCAATAAAAATCGCTGCGATATTTGCGAGGCGGAAATTGCGAGCGAACTACGAGGAAATCGCAGACTACATTTTAAATAGAGTGGGCGCTTGCGGTGTCGCATGGGGAGCAATGTCGCAGAAGGCTGCTTCAATCGCAACAGGCTTCAACCGTCTGGGTGTTCCAGCAGTTGTCGGTCCGCATGGCACAAAATACCGCAGAGCATTCCTCGGCAGGAGCGATATTGAGGAGGACTGGATCATCTTTGATGCGAGGGACGGCTCCGAAGTCAGGATTGAGCCCGCACCTGAGCATTTGCTCGTCGCATGCGAGACGGTTGAGGAGGCTCTGCCGATGATTGCGAAGCTTTGCTTCAGACCCTCCGACACTGACAGAGGACGCTCAATCAAACTCACACACTACATTGATCTGCACGAGAAATATCTGGGGTGCCTGCCTGAGGACTGGTGGCTTTTCGTGAGAACCGCAGCGGACCTGCCGATTGCACGCAGGGACGAACTGCTCAAGCGCCTTGAGGACGAGCATGGCTGGGTGATTGACTGGAAGCGCAAGCGAATAAAGGAGGGTCCTCTGCGAGGCTACGACCCTTCTTTTGACCCGACAAACCTGCGCAGGCTCATTCGGAAGAAATGAGAGAGCGTGAGAGTAAGCGTGTATGAGATAGGAGATAAGAGACAAGAGAGAGGGTGCATGTGGAAGGTGAGGAAAGATGCGGGCGAGGGAAGTGCCTTTTGACATTGCGAACATTCCAGGGCAGGAAACGGGCAGGATAGTCTCTGCGGAAGTTGCAGCAGCGCTCATTTCTGCTTCTCACCGTCCTCTGCTCGTCGTCGGTTCAGAAGCGATGCGGGACGAATTTTTTGTGGAGAAAGCGATTGAAATGGGCGAAAAGGGCGTTGCAATCGCCGCAACTGGAAAAAGCATCAGGGGCTTCATGCGTAAAGGCTACAAAAAAGTTCAATATTTCAACCTTCACGACATCACTAACCGCCTTCGTGACCCAGATTGGAAGGGTATTGACGGTAACGGAAACCACGACACCGTCATATTCTTCGGCATCTTATACTATTACGCATCACAAATGCTCTCATGCCTTAAAAATTTCGCATTGAACCCCCTGATTCGCACAATATCCATAGACAGATACTACCATCCGAATGCGAGATTCACATTCCCCAACATTGAAAGCGACGAAGAATACAAAAAAATGATAGAAAAGGTCGTTGAACTGGTGAAGCGGTGAATAATTTTCTCTTCTTTTCCCTCTTTCGCATCTTGGTTTCTCTTTCTTGCCGTCAATTGAAAATCAGGATCAACTGAAAATCTGGAAAGGCAGCCTCCGGGGCGGATGCTTTATCCGTCGGCACTTGCGTCAATGTCGGTTGGCTTCACATCCCTCATGGGCTCCACATTCACCATACCCTCATACATGATGCCCTCATACATGATGATAGAAAAAAGAGCTCAGTGAACAACCTAGGTGAACAACATAAGAGACGAAGGATAAAAGATGAAATATAAAATTAAAACAAAAAAAGAGATGACGTCAGCGGGAATAATCTCTCATGCACAGATGTGGCTACAAGCCCATCCGCAGACAGCATCCTCGTATGAATGTGCTCATTGCATAGCTCAGGAGCGGAGGTCTTCTCAGCGATCAGCGACATCTTGTATCGCCAATTTCTCACATCCATTTTCTTCGCTGTGAATAGTGAATAATAGAATAGAATAGATAGTTAGCGGTGATAGATAGTTAGTGAACAGTGAACAGGGGCGGGAAGGGGGGAGGCTGGAGCATGTGTGGTTGTGAGCATGTGTGGTTGTGAGAGAAGATAAAATTGAGAGTTGAGAGAGAAGGTGAGAAAAAAATGGCTGTGGACATTTCCGCTCGTGAATACACGACGATCAGAGGGGCATCAGGACCGCTGATAGTTGTTGAAGGAGTTGAGGGCGTTTCTTACGGTGAGGTTGTGCGTATCTACACGCCGGACGGCGAGGAGAAAACAGGGCAGGTTCTTGAGGCGCAGCGTGGTCTCGCAGTTGTTCAGGTGTTTGAGGGGACCTCTGGCATAGACACCTCAAGAACAAAAGTGAGATTCACAGGCGATATCATGCGTGTAAGCGTCTCAGCTGACATGATAGGGCGCTTCTTTGACGGTCTCGGCAGACCAATTGACGGAGGACCTGAGGTGGTTCCTGAGGAGAGGCTGCCAATCACAGGAGCTGCAATAAATCCAGTTGCAAGGGCATATCCCCGTGAGTTCATTCAGACGGGCATATCCACTATTGACGGGATGAACACGCTTGTCCGGGGTCAGAAGCTGCCAATTTTCTCAGGTTCAGGTCTGCCTCACAATGAACTCGCAGCTCAAATAGCGAGGCAGGCGAAAGTGCGTGGCACGGGAGAGTCTTTTTCCGTGGTATTTGCTGCAATGGGCATAACACACGAGGAAGCATCATTTTTCATGAAGGATTTTGAGAGGACGGGTGCGATTGAGCGGATAGTTGCGTTCATAAATCTCGCTGATGACCCCGCTATTGAGCGCATTATAACGCCGAGAATGGCGCTGACAGCCGCAGAGTTCCTCGCTTATGAGTATGATATGCATATTTTGGTCATCCTCACAGATATGACAAATTATTGTGAGAGCCTGAGAGAGATTTCCGCTGCGAGAGAAGAGGTTCCGGGACGAAGAGGGTATCCCGGCTACATGTATACTGATCTCGCCACAAACTATGAGCGTGCAGGTCGCATAAGAGGTCGTAAAGGCTCAATCACGCAGATCCCCATTCTCACAATGCCCGATGATGACATCACGCACCCCATCCCCGACCTCACAGGCTACATCACCGAGGGTCAGATCGTGCTGTCAAGAGAGCTTCACCGCAGGGGCATATATCCGCCTGTTGATGTGCTCCCCTCCCTTTCAAGACTCATGAGTGAGGGAATAGGTGAGGGAAGAACAAGAGAGGATCATCATGGCGTCTCAAACCAATTATATGCGGCATACGCGGAGGGAAGGGACATGAGAGACCTCGTCGCAGTCGTCGGTGAAGAAGCACTCACGGACAGGGATCGCAGATATCTTGAGTTCGCAGATGAATTTGAGAAGAGATTTGTCACACAGGGAAAACATGAGGACAGAAGCATAGAAGAAACACTTGACCTCGGCTGGGAACTGCTGTCAATGCTGCCCGAAGGCGAACTGAAGCGTATTGATGAACACATCATACGAAAGTATCATCCCAGATACAGATCCTCCTCACATGACCACCAGTAGTGTGTGCCGCATATAGCGCTGGTCGCTTGCAGGGCGCCTCTCATGTGCGTTCAGCATCATCTCATGCACACCGCTCCGGTCATGCTGCGCGTTGCGCAGAAGGCTTGATTCTAGATGCTTTACCTCGCATTTTCCATGTTCCATCTGCTGCGTCCATGCTCCTCCCGATTTTCACTGTGATTTTCACTGAGGCGTGTGCGCTCATGTGGGAGGTTGATCGTGCGTGGCAGTCCCTTTCGGCAGCCGAAATGTCGTATGCAGCATGAGGCGACGAAATTTCCGATCTCACCGCATTTTTTTATGCTGTATCCCCTCAGCATACCGAATATGAATCCCGCTGCGAACGCATCTCCCGCGCCTGTCGTGTCAACGACATTCGTCTGAAATGCGGGCACTGAGACCTCCTCACTCTCGGTGATTATGAGACATCCACGCTCTCCGAGCGTCACACACACCACCTCAGCACCTGTTTCCAGTATGCGCCTTGCCCCCTCCGTCCGCTTCACATGCTCATCGGTCGTGAGAGATTCGACCTCACGACGGCTGAGAAACACAACACTGCAGCGAGCGAATATTTCAGCAAGATCATCAATGGAATGGCGAAAGCACAGCATTCCAGGGCTGAAGCTTATTTTTGTATGCATATGTGTGCGTTTTGCGATTTCTATCTGCATTTTCAGCTGCTCATCGCTGACAAATGAGCTCATATGCAGCAATTTTGCGCTTTTTATTGTTGAAAAATCATCATCTGAGATGTTCAATTTGTCGTTGACGCCCGCAAACACATATAATGCGCGCTCGCCACCCGGCTCCACGAATGACAGTGCTCTGCCTGTTTTTCCCCTGATTCTTTTTATGTGTGTGACATTCACACCTTCTCTGCGGAAATCATAAATTATGCGATGTCCAGCGCTGTCATCGCCGACGACGCCTATGAATGCGGTTGAAACTCCGAGCCTTGCGAGACCGACTATCGTGTTTGCCGCTGAGCCTCCGGGTGCTGATTCCATGCTGAAAACTCCCGCTTCCTCGCCTGCAGATGCAATGCGCTCCACAGCATACAGCTCATCATAATTCAGCGCACCAATGCCAACAACATCCGCCATCTCCACCGTCTCCATCTGTTTCTCTCCGTCATGCGGCAAAGCGACAGATGCACACTGAATTGCACCGTTAAACTTATATATTATTCTGACAATGAGTGTAAGTGAAGCGTGTGGCTGAGGGAGCGCAAACCGACGGAGAGCCGTCAGCGGGTGTGGAATCTCGCAGGAAGAAGAGCAAAAAGAAGAAAAAAGAGCGGCTGGGCAGGGTTATTCATGCTGTCGGCGACTACTTGATTGTGAGATGTGATCGTCGTATAAACATAGGCCGTGTGATGAGGTCAACAGTCATTGCAAAAGGGAAAAAAAAGGTGGGGAAGGTTCATGATGTATTCGGTCCTGTTGCACAGCCTTATGTGAGTGTGAGAATGTCTGAAACTGGAAAGCGAAGAATTCCTAAGTTATTGGGAAATAAATTATATTTTCTAAGAAAAATCGGTTAAATTGTAAGAAATAGGTGTTGAATGATGTCCGGAGTTGATGGGGGAGGTCGGAGGAGTCGTGATGATGGAAATGGCGTAATTATGCGTGAGGGTGCTGGAAGAAGCGGAGAGAGCAGGAGAAGGGAGATAAGTCGGCGGCTGAAGGAGATAAGTGAGAGGCAGAGGATGCGAAGGATGAAGAGTGCGATGAGAAGGCGTCATCATATGGTGGCGAGTGCTGAGATAGAGCGCATATCAAATCTGCTTGCAATACCTGACAGGATAAAGGAGGAGAGTCTTCTCATATATCAGGAGGCGTGGAATCACGACCTCATTCACGGGCGCTCAATTGAGCGTATGGTGGCTGCATCAGTGTATGCTGCCTGCAGAAAGCATAATGTGCCGAGGACTCTTGAGGAACTTGAAAAGGCGACTAAAGTCGCGAGGAAGGACATAATGAGAGCGTGCAAAATACTTGCCGGCAGGCTTTCGCTCAGACTTCCTCCCGTGTCGCCTCTTGAATATGTGAGCAGGTTCTGCGAGAAGTTGAATCTGAGGGAAAAAGTGCGTGAAAAAGCTGAGGAGATAGTCAGAGCGGCACTTGAAAGGAACATAACAAGCGGAAGAGGTCCAACAAGCATAGCAGCCTCCGCAGTATACATAGCAGCGATGCTCTGCGGCGACAGACAGACGCAGAAAGCGGTGGCAGAAGCTGCTGGAGTTACAGAGGTGACGCTCCGTGTGCGATACAAAGAGCTTGCAAAGAAACTTCAGATAAATGTTTGATTCATGCATCATGGCACCACATACCATCCATGCATGCATGGCATATGGAATCATGCACCACAGGATGCACCACATGATAATGATGCATGATGGAATGATTCATGATGGAATGATGCATGATGGAGCATGAGAATGTTTGAGGTTATTCCGGCGATAGACCTGAAGGGAGGTAAATGTGTTCAACTGCGACAGGGCAACGCAGCCGATGTGATATTTTCAACAGATGAGCATCCTGTTGAAATAGCACGAAGATGGGTTTCTGCAGGTGCGAGGACACTGCATGTGATAGACCTTGATGGCGCTTTCAGAGGTTCCGTCGTGCATTATCAGATGATCAAGCAGATTGCTGATTCGGTGAATGCGAAAATACAGGTGGGAGGAGGGATCCGTTCATATGAGAGCGCTGCAAAAATTTTGAACATAGCGGATAAAGTGATTTTGGGAACTGTCGCATTCAAAAATCCCGAAATCATCAGAAGAGTTGTTGAGGATTTCTCCGAAGAGCGTGTGATCGTCGCCATTGACGCCCGCAGCGGAAAAGTGGCGGTTGATGGCTGGCAGCAGACAACAGACATGCATGTGCGTGATGCCGCCCGTTTCGTTGAGGAGGAAACACATGCAGGCTGCATACTTTTCACAAACATAGATGTTGAGGGCCTCATGAAAGGCATAGATGCGGATGCAATTCGTGAAGTCGTCTCGGCTGTGAGTATTCCGGTTATCGCATCAGGAGGCGTATCAGGCATTGAAGATGTGCTCGCAGCAAAAAAAGCAGGAGCAAGCGGAATCGTAATAGGCAGCGCAATCTATACACGCAAAATAGACCTGAAAAATGCAATTCAGCAGTCCATGATTTAAGCTGCTCGTGATCGCAGAGAGCTCAAATGCCATGTTGCCTGCAACAGCAATTTCTGTTGTGGTTGTCTGCTCATGTTGTGGTTGTCTGCTCATATGCTGATGACTTCTTCTCCATTCGTTGCTTCTGATCCCATCC
>JAOQIN010000035.1 GCA_026134085.1 Candidatus Methanoxibalbensis ujae | reverse complement strand
CTCCATTGAATGGAGAGGTTCAAGGTAATTGCAAATCAGGAAACCGACAAAATCAATATCCTTTGCAGAAAGTTGGATTGAGAAATTCATAATAAGTTTAAAGTGTTATGCACCTAACTATAATTCTCTTTTCAGAAGTCAAATCCCTGTCAACATAGAACAATTCCATCACCTCCCACAATTATGCCATGCATCTGTATAACTATCTGCATTAAGCCAGCTAACGCCTTCCCAAGTTCCATCTTCAGTATAGAGCCCCATATTATGCATGCCTTCTCTTTTCTGGTGGAGTCGCCCAATTCACCATCACCATCACCACTCCATGCCAGATATAACGCCCATTGCCTCTGTGGGGCATACATCCCGTAGGCGTATTCTGCCTTGTTTGCCGGTGCAGCACCCAGCGACACAGGTACTCAGACTCCATTGTAAAGCCGTTTGGGAGAAGTTCTTTTTTGAGAAAACACCGCTTGCACCAGCTATCTCCATTGTTGTCAAAGGCCTGTCAAAGACGCCATCTCCTCCCTCTACAGATGCCGGCGTGGGAGGGAGAACTGAAGTTCATGAAGGTTGAGCTCGCTGAAATAGCTGAAATAGTCTTCAAATATTGGATGAATATCAGATGAATATCAGAAGGATATCAGAAGGAGAGGGAGCTGCGTCCGTCCATTTTACTGTGCTGTTGGTATCTCCCTCATCATCCTTGCAGCATTGCCAAGATTTGTGAGGGTGTGTTTTGAGTATAACACACTGTCCACCGGTATTCCTTTATTTCGCCACAATCGGGTTGTAGGAAGAGGCAATCGGGGTTGTAAGAAAAGGAAGCGAAAGCATAAACAGTTGTGCCACTATCCATCTCATCCTTTCCCAAATCGGCAACGTATGCAACTCCACCCTTCAGATATAGCTTCACTTTTCCATCATTTGGAAGCACATAAACCCTGTCTGAAACAGCAACCGCTTCGCCCATTCCATCATCGTCCATATAACCAATGGTATCTGTCTGCTGTCTCATTTTATTTCAAGTTGCCTTCACCACAGTACAACATTGCGTATGATCCCGCAATAAGCCATCGTTGGCTAAATCCAATGCATACCCTCCCATACCTCCATTTCGCATTCCCGAATGCGATGAGAGGGCGATGGGATGGTGCAGTCCATCACCATTCGGGAGAGAGCTTTCTGTCACGGAATTCAGGGAGTTCCATCTGCACTGCAGGGAGCTCAACTTTCTGGAGCATCGCTGCGGCGTCGTATCAGAAAATCAGGAGCTGGTGGGATTCCGTTGTAAAGGCTTGCAGGCACATACAAGTCAGTGCTGATCACGCCTCCTGATCACGCCTAACAATTTTCCTCGCAATGTCTTCAACGCTCTCGCTTGGCGGATTGTTCACGATCGCATGTATTGACTTTCCGCCATCGCCTTTGAATCGCGGTATCACATTGACATGCAGATGCATGATCTCCTGACCGGCTTCCTTTCCATCATTTATGCCTATGTTGAACCCATCAGGATGTAGCGCTTCATTCAGAAGCCGCATTACCATGCGCACAGCATTGAAAAGGTCCGCTGTCATATTTTCATCAAGTTCAATCATACTTGAAACATGGGTCTTCGGTATTACGAGCGTGTGACCCGGAGATATCGGATTTATATCAAGGAAAGCAACTGACATCTCCGTCTCATATATCTTCGCTGACGGCAATTCGCCACGCACAATCTTACAAAACACGCATTCCATGTTCATATCCACGGTTTCACCTGTAAAAATGATTTTCGCCTGCCTCTCTCCGCCCAAGCTTTGCTTGCTCCGTCCGCTGCTTGTGAGTGTGAGCGCAATATATCAGCGCCGTGTTCTCCCGAGTATGATGTTGCAGAGGGTTCCGAAATCTCCGCCAAGCGTGTCTGTGATTCCATATTCAGGCACGGGATCCACCTGATTTCCTCTTGGTGCCTCTCCACGCATCTGTTCAACGATTGAACATATCTGGGATGCGCCTGTCGCTCCTATTGGATGTCCCTTGCCCATGAGACCTCCGGACACATTCACCGGAATCTTTCCTCCTATATCCGTCTGACCATCTTCAGTTGCATCAGCAGCCGTTCCCCAATCATAGAATCCGAGTGCCTCTATCGCGATTATCTCAGCTATTGAAAAGCAGTCGTGTATTTCAGCCACTTTTATATCCTTGGGCTCAAGACCTGCCTGCTTGAAAGCCATTCTCGCAGATTCAACCCTGGCTGTTGGCTTGGTCATGTCCTCAATCTTTGAGAGAGGCCTGCCTGTGCCCTGACCCGTTCCGAGTATGTAAACAGGAGTGTCTGTGTATTTTCGTGCCGTTGAAGCATCACATATCACAACAGCAGCTGCCCCATCCGAGAAGGGACAGCAGTCCAGGAGCGTAAGAGGATCACACACCATTTTCGCATTGAGCACATCCTCAACCCTCAGATTTTCATATTTTTTGTAGAAGTGCGCAACAGGGTTGCGAGCGCCATGAGCGTGATTTTTCACGGACACGCATGCCATTTTCTCCCTCAGTTTATCAAGCGAGATGCCATAGCGATGTGCATACAGGCGTGCAGCCATCGCAAAAACTCCGGGGAATGTTATTCCCGCGGCACTTTCGGACTGCGCATGACATGCCATAGCAAATGTGCGCGTTGCAAAAAGAGTCCCCATGGTCAGCGCCTTCTCAACGCCACCAGCAAGCACGATTTCATACGCGCCTGACGACACCCACATCACCGCATCCCTTATCGCAACTGATGCAGATGCACATGCCCCTTCAAAGCGCGTTGCGGGAATCTCTCCCAAACTCAGATCTGCGGCTGAAAACACCGCAGACATGACCTGACCCTCCTCAAATCCTATGAGCGCAGCACCCTGAAACAACGCCTCTATGTCATTCAATCCTATCCCCGCATCATCAACAGCATTCAGCGCAGCCTCCGAAAAAAGCTCTAACGCCGTCCGATCACCTGCATTACCAAATTTCGTGTGCCCTATACCTATGATCGCGGTATCTCTCATCTCTCTCTCAATAAAATCAAAACCACAAAAAACCTCGCTCCTCACACAGTCACGCACTCTCTTTCACGCTGCTCACGCTGCGATGTTCATTTGTTCATCACTTCTCTCCATTTGAAATTCAGGTCAATGCGCGATATGCCTCACAATCTCCGGGCACAGAAGCACCTTCTTTTTTTATATAATTGTTGAAATAATGAAGGAGTGAAACAATGAGGGTGCGCGTGGAGATAGAGGGGGAGAACGGCATAAGAACGGTGTTTGAAAGGGAAGGTGACCTTTTGAATGAGGATATGAGGATACTCACGATAAGAGCTGTTGTGCGTTTTCTTGATGAGCATCTCTCCTCAATAAAAGATGTTTATGAGCGCGAAATGGAGGAACTCACAATCAAAGAGCGCATATTGAAGTTCCTGAAATACGACGAGAGAGCACCTCCCGACTGGTTCACTTCTTCAGACCTTAAACGAATATATGAAGAAGTGTATGAAGAAAGTGTGAAATTGAGCACAATATCCACATACCTCGCACAGCTGCATGAGGAGGGCGTCCTTGAAAGGCGTGGCAGTAGGGCACAACGAAAATACAGGCTCGTCAGATCAATGACGGCTGAAGAGAGAAGGCACAACATGACAGCTGAGACGGCGGAAAATATTTAATCAAGCGTCAGCTATGCTTTTTATATACTTTTTCCGGTTCAAAAACCTTTTCAGAGACAATTTCACCGCTAAGCAGCCTGCGATAGAAGCATGAACGGTATCCAGTATGGCATGCACCCCCTATCTGTTCAACTTTCAGAAGTATTGTGTCGTTGTCGCAGTCAACAAGTATGTCCTTGATTATCTGCTCATTTCCAGATTCCTCCCCTTTTCGCCATATTTTCCGCCGTGACCTGCTCCAGTAGTGCGCTCTCCCCGTCTTAATCGTGAGTTCAAGCGCCTCCCTGTTCATATGGGCGAGCATGAGAACCTCACCTGTCCTGTAATCCTGAGCAATAGCATGCATGAGCTCCTCTCCTCTGTTGTCCGTCTCATACGCTTCCGTATCATGCGCGGATTCTTCGCTCATGCCGCCTGCAATCTCCTCATCTTCATCTTTATGATGTTTGTGATATTTAGGATGCTCATGATGCTTATTATACATGCGCCATCACCTGACTTTTATTATCATTTTTCATTATCATGTTTATATTGCATATTGCGCCGCATCTCATCATATCTGTCCAGTCTTTCTCTATATCTTCGCATCTCTTCCATCATTCTGTTTTGAAATCCAACAATCAGATCGGCGAGCAGACCAAATATCGCTATCTGAACTCCTGAAATGATCATAAGCGATGTAAAAACAGTGAGCAATGTGTGAGAGACGCCATGCAACCACTCAATCACAACATATATGCCGGAGATTATGCCTGCGATGAGGAATATAAATCCGATAGTGCCGAAGTAGAAGACGGGGTTATGTGTTTTCACGAGAGTATACAGGGTGAATGCAATTTTTGATCCATCTCTGAAAGTGTTAAGTTTTGATTTTCCAGCGCGTTTTCCATATGTTATGGGAACTTCACATATACGAAAGCCTTTTTTCACTGTTTCAACCACCATTTCCGCCTCTATCTCAAATCCCTCCTTCGCGAGTTCCATCCCCCTCGCAAGTTCTCTGCGAAGCGCGCGGTATCCTGAGAGGATGTCGTTGAGCTGGACGCCGTAGCCCAAGGAAAACAGTTTGTTTATTGCCCAGTTCCCTATGCGGTGGAGAAATGTGAAAGTGCCGCCATATGCAAATCTGTTGCCTATGACATGGTCTGCATTGCCTTTTACAATGGGAGTGATCAGCCTGTGAACATCATTGGGATCATAAGTGCCGTCTCCATCTATCAGGACAAAAACCTCGCCATCCGCGATATTGAACGCCTGCCTGACAGCTGCACCTTTGCCACGACCCTCCTGAACAACAACATTTGCGCCTGCTTCTGCCGCTATCTCCCTTGTTCTGTCTGTGCTGTGACCGTCAATCACGAGTATGTTGTGAAAACCCTGTTTCCTGAAACCCTCAATGACATCTCTTATGGATCTTTCCTCATTCAGAGTCGGTATTATTATGCAGATATCATCCTTCTCCATCACCACACAACCGCTCCCTCTGTTTTTCTCGCTTTTTTCTTTTAAAGATTTTTTGTTTGGCTATTATATTAGTCATAACTTACCGCTTATAATTTTCACCATATCAAGCACTCTGCAGCAGTAGCCCCATTCGTTGTCGTACCATGCGAGCACCTTTATCAGGCTGCCTTCGCCATTGTCTGTGCTGCTCGCGCTGTTTGAGATGACATTTGTGAGTGGTGCGTCCACGATTGCCGAATAAGTGCTGCCTACGAAATCAGCCGACACGAGTGGCTCCCTCTCAACCGCGAGGATGCCCTTAAGCGTGTTTGAAGCTGCATGCTCAAACACATCATTCACCTGTTCGGCGTCATGCACTTCCCTCTCAACCTCAACAACGAGGTCCACGATGCTCACATCAGCTGTGGGAACACGAAGTGCGATTCCGTCCATTTTACCTGCGAGATCCGGCATCACCTCACCTATTGAGACTGCTGCGCCTGTCGTTGTCGGTATGATTGAAAGTGCTGCCGCTCTGGCTCTTCGCAGGTCTCTGTGTTTTTTGTCAAGTATGTTCTGGTCGTTCGTGTATGCGTGGACTGTTGTCATGAACCCTCTGTTTATGATGAAGTTCTCGTTCAGCACCTTCACAACAGGCGCAAGGCAGTTCGTTGTGCATGATGCGAGAGATATGATGTTGTGTTTTTCAGCATCATAAATGTTTTCATTGACACCCGGCACGATTGTCGCATCAACACGCTTTGCAGGTGCTGTGATTATGACCTTCCTGCATCCTGCCTTCAGGTGACGAGCAGCTTCTTCACCACTCCTAAATGCGCCAGTTGCTTCCACCACAATATCCACGCCGATCTCAGACCACGGAAGCCTCTCCGGCTCTCTCTCAGAAAGCACATATATGGATGCACCATCGATCTCAATCTCATTGTCGCTTCGCACACGCACCTCTCCATCAAAACGACCGTGCACTGAGTCATATTTGAATATGTGTGCTGTCGTCTTCGCATCTGCAAGGCTGTTGACCGCCGCAACTTCAAGTTCAGGCGCATACTTCAGCAAAACCCGCAGAAATATCTTGCCCATTCTCCCAAAACCGTTTATACCAATACATGCCATTTCCTCTGAAATTGGATCTCCCCATAATATATGTTGCAGCCTGACGCCTCTCCGGACAGTCAGCAGTCGCGGCCTGCCACCTGTGAAAAAAATGAAAAATGAAAAATGAAAAATGAAGAAGATGAAAAAAATGCCACCCATAAAAATAAAGAGAAAAATATGGTGACCATGTTTGACGAGCGCAAATATGCAGATCTCATCCGTCTGCTCAACAAACACCTGCCGATCTCTCGTAAGACACTCGCAGAACTGTTGAATGAGGAAAAACCAGCACTCACCGGCAGGGACGGTTCAATGCACCGCATACTGAAGGAGGAACTCATAATGATAGCAGACATGCTCAATGAAGACGAGAAAAAGCGATTAAAAATTCCAATATATATTGAACTTACTCCAAAATATCACGGAATGGCAAGAATTCAGGGGGAATTATCGTGCAAAGTTGTGCGTAAAATCATTGGTAAAGAGGAACAAACGCATGCTGATGATCTGGAATATGAGGATGACAGGCATAGCGAGCGGGAGCAGTGCATGTTCATACACAGAGCAGATCTGCGAAAATTGCGACGCATACTTAGGACGGCAACGCAATATGTTTTCATGCCCTGATCATGCAGTGATGCAGCTCTCGGTTAACTCTCGGTTGTCTCGGTTGTCTCGGTTGGGGCTGTGCGTGAGCGCTATGCTTTGTGAGCGCTTTTTTGCATAATCACGGTTTTCTTATCTTTGCGACGAAGAAACCTTCGGTGTCGTTGTCCTGAGGATGGATACGCAGGCATTTCCGCAGATCTTCGTTGAATGAGACGCCGTCAAATTCAAGAAAAGGAGGATGTCTGTTTACAGGCAGTTTTATATTCTCAATTTCCGCCTCAGTCTCACGGATAAGGAAATCAACAACCCCCTCATTTTCAACGGGGTCAAGCGTGCAGGTTGAGTAGACGAGGACTCCACCCTCCTTCAGAGCCTTATATCCTGCGAGAATAAGACCTTTCTGCAGTTTTGAAAGCCTTTTTATCTCAGAAGCACGCCAATATTTGAGGTATTTGAAGTTTTTACGGATCATCCCGACATTGCTACACGGAACATCTACGAGAACAGCGTCAAATCTCTCCTCAAACTTTCCGAAGAAACGCCCATCTTTCATCGTGACATGTGCTATCAGGACCCCACAGCGCTGCAGGTTTGATATCAGTATGTTCAATCGCTTCATCTTCACATCATTCGCGATTATGCACCCATCGTTGCACATATATTGAGCTATTTGCGTTGTTTTGGCACCGGGAGCAGCGGCGATGTCAAGAACATTCATCTTTGGTGAGAGCTCCATCAAAACAGGAGGGATCATTGATGCGGATTCCTGTGTGAAAATGACACCGAGTCTGTGCTCAGGAATGCTTCCGAAGCTTTCAGTGTTTATGAAAAAGCCTTCTTCGCACCATGGCACACTCTCAAGATGAAAATCCTCTCTCAATCTCGCAACGACATCTTCCAGATCAGCTTTAAGCGTGTTCACGCGTATGCTGCTCCTTATCGGCTTATACATGGACATGAAGAAATCATCGCTGTTGTCTATGCGCGTGTATCGCTCGTAAAACTTCGTGTTCACCTCCCTGAACAGCTCTCTTATTTTTTCGGGGGAGTTATCCGCTGTCGTGGCATTTGCCGATGTGGCATCTGCCGCCGCTTCTGCCTCTGTCAGGCGCTCCTCTCCTCCATTTCCGCTGCTTCCGCTGCTGACACGCTGTGATGCGGATCTGCTGCCTGCGCTGGTGTCTGATATCCTGTGCATCATCCTGTGCATCAGCCACTCTTCCCTCCTTTCTCTTCTCTTATATGAACTCCCACCTTTATTCTTCCCATGTCTCATATCAGCAGTGGAGACGACTGGCGATTCCCAATCAGTTGCCATGATATTGTTGTATTCCCGCCTGATCTCCACCTCCTTCTCAGCATATGCACGAACCGACCATCTGAAAACCTCAGCCCCCTGACAATCATGTCTGTTCTTTTTGGGAATGCAAAATTTTGCATTGCGAAATTTGGGCTCTGTAACCATTCCCGTCAGCAGAATGGCGAGACGAAGTAAGAGTTGCCGTATGAATTACAATTGGAGACGAGATCAGAATTCCATTATGCTTCTTATCTGTTTTATTTCTTTTGAGATTTCCGTTTCAGTCTTTTCTGTATCTGCCTCGCGGGAAGCCTCTTTAAGCAATGCAACAGTGTCTATGTCTGCACCACCTTCTTTTGTTTCACGCTGTCTTATGCGTGCGATCACAGGCGCTCTTGACACCTCACCGACGATTATAGCCTCGCCTATGTTCAGACCGGGAAGGTCGTTCAGCAGGCTCTCGCTCATACGCTCAGAGCTTCTCCGCACAGCATTCTGGTCCTCCGGGTTTGTGATGCGCATGATTATCTGAGAATTGCACTGACTCAGAGCATCAGCATCCACTTTGAAAGGTCTTTGTGTTATAAGCGTCAGAAATATACCGAATTTACGACCTTCAGCAGCCAATCTCTTCAATATTCTCTTTGCAAATGTCTCTTCTCCGTTAGGTACGAACCTGTGTGCCTCTTCAATGAATACGAAGACAGGATATTTGTATTCATTTTTCGTTTTTTTCTCGTATATCTCATTCAGAATGCGCCAGGCGACATAGTTGGCCACCCTGTCGTTCAATCCTGAGAGGTCAAATACCGAGATGTGTTTGGGCTTCAGGTAATCATCTGCGACAGTTGTTGATGTGCCGAAAATCCCACTGAAATCGCGCAGCACTTCAACATATTTCAACGCCTTCAGTGCATCCTCCCTGCCGCTTTTCTCACTCTGTGAGCGCAGTGTTTCTATGAGGTTCTCGACAGAACAGTCATAATTCAGCATCTCAACTGCGTTTTTAACTGCCTTTCTTATGTTTGTATAGCTTTCAGAAATCCTGCATATCCTGAAAATCTCGTCAATACCCATGTCAGCGAATCTGACTTCGTATTTTTTTATGCCAATCTCCCATTCATATCTTGATGTGCTCTCTTTCGTGCGAAAAACGCTCACTCTGTCTGAGAATCTTCCTCCCTTGCGATTTTGAGATATGAAAACATGGTCTGCATGAGGATCAAGCACCACAATTGTGGCACCTTTTTTGAGCAGTTCCTCTATCAAAACGCCCGCTGTGTAGCTTTTTCCCGCTCCTGTCTGAGCTATAATTGCGACATGTCTTCTGAATCCGTCAACGGATATGCTGACGGGCACATTTTTTCTTGTGACGAGGTATCCTATATGGAGACCGCAGTCATCTGTGAAAGAGTAGAAAGTTCGCAGTGTCTGTTCAGATGCGAGGAACACCTCCTTTCCCGGCTGAACAGCCATTCTTGGCTGATACACGACATCATTGTGTATGTATCCGAGCACTCTTGCCTCTGCGACAGTTCTGTTTCCCGTCAGACCTGCCTGAACGATGCGATGAGCCGACTCAAATGATATGTCAGCGCGGAGTGCAGGAGATTCAGCAATTATATTGTGCACCTGAGCGATCACCTCAACCTCTTTTTTGCCGTCTTCAGTGTGCTCAAATGACCGCACGCTCACATATTCCCATCGTGGCACTTCTCTCTCCGCGACAAAAAGGAATTCAGATGCACTTGCACTGCCTATGACTATGCCAACTCTCTCATCGTCACGGATGCCATCTCTCTCATCGTCACGGGAATCTTGCACGCCTATCACCTCTTGCCGAGTATATTCCGATGAATTCCTCAAATTTCCTGAGATACACATTCTCAAAAACATCTTTGCGCAGCTTCACAGCGCTGTCAACCGCCGAAAGCCATATGTTGTAATTTCTCAGATCGCAGTAGCCTGCTGAGATAAGCTCAATTATCTCCTTCAACTTATCGTATCCGCTTATGCTTTCAGGCATGCGCACATCGCACATCCGCTTGTTTATGTTGAACATCCATGCCGGGACATCCACTCTCATAGGTGTGTCGTTGAGCGCGGGAAGCACATGAAATGAGACAACTGCCGGAAGGTTCTCAACAGCGCTCATGACATTCAACACACGCTCCACAAAACCATCATCAGTTGCTGAAGAAACGGGAAATCGCCTTCGTATGAAATTTTCAGCGTCATTTTTTATCAAATTGTATTCACGGTGCCATCTCGCTGTTGCGCCTAGAAGCAGGGGCGTCGTGCATCCTGTTTTTTTTATGCCGCGTGCATATCTCAATATCATCTGAAAGTCGGGCTGTCTGCGTATAAGCTCCATGACGAGCTCCGCAATTCCTCTGCTCTCAGCAAGTCCCAGCACATTTGAGATGTTCGTTCGTTCAATAGCCGATTGCATTATGAAATCGCGCAGCGAATCATCCACGCCCATCTCCTCAATCGCCTTTCCGACGAGGAATGTCCTGAAGAAAGATGTTCTGCTCTCCTTGCTTATGCTCACAACTGTTATCCCGTTGCGCCTGCACGCATCCAGAAAGGAATGCAGCATCTCAAAATAATCCACCATGAGCGCACGCCTCTCAACAAAATCAGTCTCCTTGAGAAGATGGGACATCCTCCCGTATAGAGAGCCATCCATCAGTATGATGTCATCAAAACCGTCCTCAATGGCGTCCTTCGCAACCGCATGCTCAAGATGCTCCATGATCCTGCTTATGAGTGGGAGATCATGAAAATTCGGCGAGAAATCGTATCCGACGCTCACTTTTCTGTATCTGCGCTGATTTGAGAGAGCCATCGCACGCACAACATAAAACACACCGCCTTCCTCTGTCGCATGCTTTGCAGAGCTGCTGTCAACAGCCAGCACTTCTCCGTCCACAGTCATGCTTCCGAAAGGGAAGGGCAGCCAGTATCTTCTGAAGACATCATTCAGTATGTCCCTGTCGTATGCCCCTATGCGATCCACAACTGCACTCAGTTCCCTTATATACTCCGACAGAAACTCGGGCATCTATCTTTCCTATCTTTCTTAAAGAGGAATGATATATCTTGGCAATGAGCAGGCGGAAGAAACAGAAAAACAGAAATAGATGCGATGAATATAGGAGAGGAGGATTGCGATGAAGGAGATGACGGAAGTCCGTATGTTGAAGGAGGGCAAGTATGTGCTTATAGATGATGAGCCGTGCACGATAGTGAGCATGACAACTTCAAAGCCCGGCAAGCATGGAGCGGCCAAGGCTCGCATAGAGGGCATAGGTGTTTTTGACAGTCAGAAGCGGACTGCTATACTGCCTGTCACCGCTAAAATATATGTGCCAATCATTGAGCGCAGGACAGGGCAGGTCCTCTCGGTGATGGGGGACACCGCACAGGTGATGGACCTTGAGACCTACGAGACAATTGAGCTCAAAATTCCACCTGAAGTGCTTGAGCGCGGTCTTATAGAGCCGGGCAGGGAAGTGCCATTTCTGCATTACGAGGGCAAATACAAAATGGATCTGAAAGTGTGAGCTGCTCAACTCAAATCTCAACCACACCTCCTCCCATAGGCGATGCGGGCACCTCACACCTCATAGCTGATGCGCTTGACTGCGCGCTCGGCGTTTTTAAAAACGTCAGATCACCAGACACAGGCGATATCCCGTAATGGAGCGCTTACTCTCTGCGGACCAAGCCTCATACGGCTGCCACAGAGAAAATTCGCCAAATTCAGCCGTTGCATAGCGGAATGGAACTGATGTGCCCATATCTGAAGAGACTGACGGAAGAAGCTGACATCTGATTGTTTATCTGATCATTGAAACCTGTATAAAACATAAGATGCGATGAATCCCAGCGAAAAGAATACAGGAACATATACGAAATCCATGCTTATTTTGTTGTAAATCGCACTTGCTCCGCCCATTATCATTCCAATGAGAAATGGAAAAAGCGACATTCTGTGATTTGAAATGAGATAATTTAAGAACTTCACAAATGTCAGCAGCGATAAAACAGCGCCTGATGCGAATATAAGAAGCTCAAAGAAGCGTAATTCTGCTATCAGATGCAGAATATATTCGTATTGACCGAGTATGACAAGCACCATTGCACCTGAGATTCCCGGAAGTGTCATTGCGCATGTTGCGAGAAATCCTGATATGAAAAGTGAGAGCGCCGAATTTGAGATGTTGAGCACATTTATCTCAACGATGAGCAGCGATAGCATTGCACCCGGAATAACATAACAAAATCGTCTGTCCTTTTTCATGTTTACCATCAGAAAGAACGCAGAGCCGCATATCAAGCCGAGAAAGAACGCATATGTGAAATCTGGAGAATTTTCAAGCAGAAATTTGAGTATTTTTGACATGATCGCGATCCCAACCGAGACGCCAAGACCTATCGCAATCAAAAATTTGAATTCAATTTCCTTAAAATTCTTTGGATGGAACATGCTCAAATTGCGAACTAACCTCTCATATACGCCTGTGATGAATGCGATCGTGCCTCCTGAAACGCCCGGTATTATATCAACCATCCCCATCAAAACGCCTTTCAAAAAGTTCTTAAGACAGTCCATGCTATTTAATCCGCATGAAAAAGGAATATGATGAGTGATGAATATGATGGGTTATCTCTCCCACCAGTTGTGTATCTGTGAATATGTGTATATGGAGGCATGCAATATCCTCTCCTCAATGTCGCTCATATGTTTCCTCTCTCTTTAACCTTGTCGGCGCTCAATCCGTGATGGTTGGGATGAGAGCCAATAATCAGTTGCAGAATTATATGAAGAAATTATATGAAGAATATGAAGACAAAAGGGCTCATTCGGTTTATGCTCTTCAGTATCATTTTGTTCAAGTAAGTATTGTGAGGGATTTGAGATAAATGTTCTTTGAGTGCGAGAGATCATTTTCACATTCAAAGCCAAGCTCACACCATACCTAAATACATCAATACAATGAAAATAACATAGGGAGAAATCCAAAGAAACTGAAGTGAAAACAAAATTGTGGAAAGACGTCTTTTGGTCCCTGCATCTCGCCACTATGGGGCAGGTAACGATGTTCTGAAGTATGTGGAGGATCAAGGACATGCTTGGCAGGACTGTATTCAAAGAAAAGACAGGAAGAAGGGCTAATGGAGAGTGCAGGCAAAACTACAATCTCCCTATGGAGAGATAGAATTCCAAGCGGACTTGAACTCAAGCTCAACTTCCTAAACTAAGGCCTGAACTGAAGTTCACTCCAGGTCAGATGTAAGCTATACTCAAACTTGAAAGCTTTATCACAGCTGAAGAGGAACAGTAAGAATGTTGACTGAGAGGGGATGGTTCATTTTATAACCAGAGCGGTTTCAAACAGATAAAGCAGGAGGCTTGACCTACACATCATTGGGGACATACCATGGGGACATACCAATACCAGTAAGACAAAAGTAAGACAGAAGGATAAATAACTATCAAATAACTTAAATGGTTCACTTGCCAAATGGTTCACTTGCATGTTGAGAGAGGTCAAAGTTGAGAGAGAACTCAAGAAGATGACGGAATAAAACACTTCCTCACGGACAGCGAAGGCATCCAGATAGAGAACCCGAGATTCCACGAGAGAGCGCATGAGGGGATAGGATTTCTTCACATTATCAAAGAAGAAGAGAGGATTGAAGAACAGGGAGAAGGCTTCAAGTCTGAAAGAGCTGGAGAGTGGTGAAGCACATCTGAAGGATTGACAATGGACAAACCTTAGGTTACATCTCAGCATGTTGAGTTTGTGGTCGTCCCGACCCTCATGTGAAGAGGAGACCTATACCCCGCACAATCTCTGCGATGGATGCTGTTGGAGGGCAAGTCTTCTCAGTGAAGCAGGCAGCCCCCTGCGATAGCTGCGGGCAGTTCACAAATTTACGCCACATAAGGCACAAATTTACGCCTCAGACAGCCTCATTTTTAAGGAGACGTCGAGGTTAAGGCATAATCAGGCGAGCATGCACATTCATTATATCACAAATATACAAAATGCTGTGACCGCTGCTGATACCGCCCGAAAATGAAAGTGGCGAAATCAATGTGAAATTAAATGAGCATCTACAACATCATGCTTGATCTCGCTTTCCTCGCTTTCACTTCGGGCGATACATTATTTTTCTCGCAGCGTGCTGTGCGACAATCTCATCATGTTCTGTGGCTCCTTCAATCACTCCAAGCGTCACAACAGCACTGATTCCCATCTTGATCACGGAGCTCGAGAAGAATCTTAACAGCGAGATCAAATACGCCAGGCACATAGAAAGTGAGGATGACCTTAGCGTCCAAAAACGATGCGTGCTCCCTGCCCAAGGTATGAAATTCGGAGACGACGAAGCCGGGCCTGATTTCCTCCTCCTCCTGCTGCTCCTCTTCTGCACTCGCATGTGATGTAACTTGCTTCTTTCTCTTCCTTGTGTTCGCACATTTTTCTTCTCCTCTCACCCTCTCTCTGCTGAAACAAATATTTAAATGCCATGCTTAGTGTCAAAAGGGAGGTGATAAGGAATGAAAGTATGTGATGTGAGGGGTGCCGCGGTGTTAGGGGTGCTGCTGTTCGTGATGCTGTCAGGCGTTGCGACAGCCGACAAAAACACATACAACGCCTGTTGTGCCTGTGGAAACGAGGACCTGACAGCCATGCTGAAGCAGGTTGAAGAGAAGCATTATGCGAACCAACAGGAGAAAATAAAGGCGGAGGAGGAGATTCTGCGGAAAATAAGGATAGAAAAGGAGAAACAGCGTTTTGAGGAGCTGAACAAAAGCGGAAAAATTCAAGCCGGCATCGCTTATGTGAGCATCTACGAATGGTATGACTACAACCTTGGAGGAACGCTGAAATACACACCCTCTTTCCATATATATGTGTCAAATTTCGGTGATGTGAATGAAATCTTGCTGAAACTTAAACTGCCGAGGGGAATCAATCCAGTTCTTTCAGGGTCAGATGTTCCTGTGGAATACAAATATGACGATAGCACAGGCATAATGTATGTGAATTTCACGGATATTCCAGAATGCGAAGATTACATATGGGCGGATTTTGAACTTGAGAAGTTTTCGCCAGCGCTATATCCGATAACAAATAATCCAAAACTGATAATAACACCTGCGGACTTCGGTCCAAATAGCAGTGGATATGTGAATGTGAGCATCGGTGAGGTGAACTTGGATGGCATTTACGACTATGTGGATGTAGAGTATGAGGTATATGATGTCAAAAATATAAGTGTTGTCAGCACAATGCCAACTGCAGACTGGACTTTGTCTCACAACGACACCTATTGCTACTGTGGTGACTGCCACAGTTATGCATATGCACACTGGTGCAGTTACGATGTGAGCTCACTACCAGCACATTCAGCAAACTTCAGCGTCAGGAACGACTGTGACGAAGTGGATGTCAGCATATGGATGCACTTTGACAAATATACAGGAGAAAATGTAAAAGTCATTGATGTGAGCATTCCACACTCACTCTGGCAATACGCAGACATAGATATATGGCACTATCAAAGTCTGAATCCAGTGAATCCCGGTGACAAATATGGCATAATCACAGGGAAAGTTTATGACAAATGGGGCAATGTGGTGCCGTATGCAACCGTTTATGCATATAATCAATCAGAATGGACAATAATACCAATAAAGAACAATACCACAGTCGTTCCTGTGCCTTCTCCCGTTCCTCCACCTCCATGTCGCTGTGGGCTGAATTTATACACGGTCACAGACCAGAATGGCAGATACGCATTCAAAGTGCCACCCGGACAGTGGTATATTTATGCATATTCAGAATATTTCTCCACACCGACAAGTTCTGTTAATGTGACATCGGGAGTGGGGATCATCGTAAATTTATATGGAAACTACACGCCGATTGCAAGGATTACAATTGAGCCTATTGACACCGCATTGGATACAAGTGTGAGTTACAATGTGACTGTGGAAAACATATTTGACGATGAAATATATGTCAGTCTGGACAGCTATGCTTATGTCCACAGGTTCAATGAAACAATGTGCTGGTGGGAAAGTTTTAAGGGAAGCAGTGACTTTGTATGGAGTTTCAGCGATAACTATTTCTATCTGAAGCCAGGTGAGAGCAAGACTATAAGAGCAAAGCTCACATACATAGGCACGGAACCGCTTACTGACGGAAAATATAAAGAATATTTAAGCATCAGTGTGGAAGCGAATGATATATGGAACTGGTATGGTCAATATGTCTACTTCTTCAGAGGCGTTGATTGCGAAATTTACACGGACAAAGCGAGCTACAGGGAAGGGGATGTGATGAAAGTGGGGTTGAAAGTCCTGAACTCTGGAACCAGTAAAAACGCAGATGTGTGTATATGGCTTGAGAACTCAGCAGGAGTTCCCGTTTATATTCTCGGATGCAAATGCAACATCCGTATCCCTGCGGGAATTGAGTGGAATAACCCGAACATAGCATCTTTCGTCCTGCCAAGACCGCTGCCCTGTCCGAGAGGGGGGACTTACTCATGGCATGTGGCTTTCGTAGACACGAAAACAGACAAGATAATCGCCAGAGACTCTTGCACTTTCACATACAAAGGAAAAGCTACCGCCTCACCCTTCTCCACTTTGGAAGATATGGCGGCAGAGGGATTGTGGAATTAAACGGAAAGTATCTGTTTTATTTTTTCCATTTTCATCAATTCTTCGGAAAAGCAGTTTGATAAAGTGTGCTTTTGCCCATTTTTCTGCGAGCAAAGCGGGCTCCTTCTTATCTCCCGCCTCGTCCTCATGCACAAACGTACTCATGCACAAATACCTCTATGTCCTGGAATGGGAGAAGAGCAGTTGATAATTTGCACAGGAGTTTGAGAGAGATAGGTGACGGGGAAGTTCAGCAGAGAGCCAAACTCGCGTATTATCGTTTATATTATTTATATCATCCATCAAAAATCATTACTAACGACAACTATGCTCCTGTTGTGGCTCTCAAGGTTTGAGATGGATTATTTGCATGTCCAGTATGTGAAGTAGAGCTGAAAGTAGAGCTGAATACAGACTATAATTAAAACTGAAACGAGCCATGGTGTTGGACTTTCTCAACGAAAATTCCTCTCAAAGCCCCGATGATTGTGGAGTTTGGCAGTGGAGAGAGTCACCATGGGAGGAGCTGCGCTTGCTGTAGCTGTGTGGGCACTGCGTGCTGCTGCTCCGAGCATGCGCATCTGTCTGTCGCTGCTATAAGCTATGATAGCAATAATAGCTATAATATCAATAATATCATCAGAGTTCTATGAACAGATATGGGAGGCGGGGATATAGGCGAAATACTGCCCAAGCATTATGTGGGTGTGGAGAATCTCTCAGGCAGCATAATAGCTGTTGATGCATATAACATGCTGTATCAGTTCCTGAGCACGATACGGCAGCCTGACGGCACGCCTCTCATGGATTCCAACGGAAGAATCACATCACACTTATCAGGCATTATATATCGTGTGACGAATTTGATGGCGTGTGGTATTCTGTTTATATTTGTGTTTGACGGCTCTCCTCCCGAGCTGAAGATGAAAACGCTCAAGCGCAGGAAGGAGAGCAGGGAATATGCGAGGATGCAGTGGGAATACCTGCGAGAGATATCCCCCGAACTTGCATTGAAATACGCAAAGGCTTCTGCATATGTGGATGAAGAGATTGTGGAGAGTGCGAAAAAACTGCTGTCATATCTGGGAGTTCCCATCGTTCAGTCGCCTTCTGAGGGGGAAGCACAGGCAGCGTTCATCGCAGCTCGCGGAGACGCACATCATGTCGCATCTCAGGATTACGATTCACTCCTCTTCGGCGCACCCTCGCTCATCCGTAATATGAGCATCAGCCACCGTCATTATACAATCATATCTCTTCATGAGACTTTGAAAACGCACAATATCACAAGAGAGAATCTTATAGATGTCGCCATACTCATCGGCACAGATTACAACGATGGCATAAGAGGCATAGGTCCGAAAAAAGCACTTAAGCTCATAAAAAAATATGGCTGTATTGAGAAAATAATCGCTGCAAAAAAAATTGATACGGAGGGCATTGAGGATTACCAGATCATCCGTGAGATGTTCCTGCATCCTGATGTTTATGAGAATTACGAGATAAAATGGAACCCTCCAGATGAAAGCAAAGTTCTCTCATTCCTTTGCGATGAGCATGAGTTCTCTGAAGCTCGTGTCAGGAGGGCTCTGAGCAGGATCGTCCGTGAGCGAGATGATGACGATAGAAGCAGCAGGGACAGCGAAAAAAGGAGGAAGAAGAGCTCTGAGCAGGCGAGGATAAGCGATTGGCTGTGATATCCTCCACCGTCCTCAGCCGCAATCGTGTGCCTCATGGGATGTTTCTTATTCTTCTGTTTCACAATTCCTCAGCGATCCTCTGTATAGAAAAATATCCTTCAGCAAGTGCTGTTGCCTTCATTGGAATGTCCTTCATGCAAATCAACAACCCCCCCTACAGTTTCAATCATTTACATCTGGGTATAATGTTGATTTTCGTTTGAGAAAACATCTATGCACATTATTATGGGGGAAGTTTGCGTGCTGAATGGAGGGAAATCAGCAGCATGTTTGTTCAGGAAAAATTCTGGTAAAAATCATGTGTAAAATGCAAGATGAGGTTTCCGGGATGAACAGCAAAGTGATGAAAATGATGTCACCGCCCACTCTGCAGCGTTGCCCTGCCTCGCTCTGCTCAGTCACTTAACAGAGGATAAAAGGAAAATCAAAGAAAAGAAAATCAAAGCCAGAATTGCCTTCGGAATTATCCGCAAAATGTATATGCAATCGGTCGGAACGCCTGAAACAGAAAGATATTAAAAGAAACAATAGTTAATTCGGGGAAGGAGGTAATAAAATGGAGAAAGACAAACTGCGAAAAATTGTTGTTGCTATGCTCTCAGTAATAGTAACAGTAAGTGTGATAGCATATCTCAATACGCTACCGAAACCAGTTTTTGAGAGACCATACTGGATCAGCATTGTTGCATTACTGTTTCTGTATTGGATAATTTTCATCAACTGGTCCCGTAAAAGAAAATAAGTATGGCGCGCCGAATAGGATTGCTTCGCATTCCTCGTCCCTATCGAGCGTAGAACATATCCGAGCCAACGCTCCGTCTCCCATCACATAACAACTGCTTTTTGAAAGATTCATCCACCTCCTCTATCAAAAAATTCTTTAACTTATCTGCAACTTCTTCATCAATTTTTATGAATTTTCACAAGAAACTGCTGTCTGATATCTTTATTCGGATTGAGTTCAAATTTCAAAATGGCGAATATCCAGTTGACCATTTCCTCAAGATGTTATTTTAAAATATAAATAAACTTAATATAAAAAATATAGCATTTAGGGAGAAGATGAACTATGGGAAAATTTTCCGCCGTAGAAGCCAGGGACAGGGTGACTAAGGGCTTAAGGTGTGCCTTCAACGGCATTCTTTATGTGCTCCTTTATGTGCTAGCGGAGCGCAGTGAAAAAGCGGGGAAATGAGAAAGAGCGTGGTGGAGAAGTGGCGGAGACGGCGGGGACAGCGGGGGAGGTT